>JBDRGJ010000304.1:0-5892 GCA_043817835.1 bacterium | reverse complement strand
CCTCTATAACAACGCTTTCCGGAACATCGCCCACGCTCTCGTTTTCCAGCGGAATCCCTTCAAGCTTCCTGAACTCGTGCTTGTTCATGAAGTAGATGCCAGCCGGGGAGTAAAGGTTTTTAAGGGCCGCGACTATTTCAGCCTTCATTCTTTCCATGCCGGCGGAAAGGATTTCCACCACCAGCAAGTCGCCGTATCTGTCCACCACCAGGCCGGGAAGGGAATCGGACTCTCCAAAGCACATCCTTCCGCTTCCGGTTACACCCGCTGTTTTTCTGTACTCGAACGCCTGCCTCAGGCGCGCCTCAAGGAAATCTTCGGGTAGAGGAGCGTCCCCCTTCTGCAAAACGCGCACGGATATGAGGCTTCGGGGATTGAAAAAGCCAGTGGCCACTTTCCTGCCCTTTGAGTTCAGCACCCGGCACAGGGTTCCGGGTTCGACTCCGGTGTCCACATTCTCAAGCTCATTCGAAAAAATCCACAGATGCCCGCCCATCAGGCGGCTTTCTTCACCCGGTCTGAGCTTTACTTCCAGATTTATTTTATTGCTCATCGAGAGAGACTAAGACCTCCGCCGGGTCACCGGCCTTAACCCCGAACATTGCGGCAAAATTGCCGTTGCGCACGGAAAACTCCACAAAACCGAAAGAACCCGTCAGCGCCATAGTCTCTCCTTCCTGTGCCGAAGCATACGTGATTTTCATCCCGCCGATCACCCTGTCTTTTATTCTGAAGATGGAGTGGGACGTAACATATTCACGGAGGATATTTGTTATGGCGTTGCCGAAATGGTCCACGGCTATCACCTTACCGTAAACATGGTTGCCGGAACGCGAAGCCCTGGGAAAAGCCGTTTTTCTGCATTCCTTCAAAACCGGGCCGAGCTTGGCGGGCGAAAGTCCGGCGGCCAGCCGTGCCGCAACCGGGGCGATTATGTCCCTGCCGTGAAAAGTCGAACTTATTTTAGGCAGAAAAAGGCCGGTGTTCTGTACAAATCTGGCTTCAAGCATCTTTTCCCGTTCTTTCACCCATCCTATCACGCCGTTGTCGGGAACGATAAACTGGTGGTTGCGGGTCCTGGCCCAGATTATTCCCCGCCCGGTTCCGACCAGCGGGTCCACCACTGTCACAAAAATAGTGCCTTTCGGAAAATACTCCAGACTTACCATAAGATAAAACCCGGCCGTGGAAAGGTCCTGCGGGGGAATGCTGTGGGTGATGTCCACCATCGGCACCCTGGGGGCTATGCCGAGGATGACAGCCTTCATCATACCCACAAAGGGGTCGTTGATGCCGAAGTCGGTTATGAACGCTATGCAGCTTGCTTTCATATTTTTCAAAAAATAGAACGACGGTTATAATCTAAGGTGATGGGACTGCCGCAAACTGCTGCCGTATAACCCTATAACCTTATCACCGCTTTTACTTGTCGTCCTTTTAGAGGCCTTCTATACTGAAATGTGTCCCGCCGACTTTGGAGCCGGGCAGGGTGATGGGTATTTTCTGCGCGCAGAGAGGGCAGCTTTCGGGAGGATACGCCTGCAGGGGATAGGAAATCAGCGCCCGGACCGGAACTGAAAGCGGCAGGGTCCCTGTCGAGCGGTCGACTATCGCCACTGCTCCGATGACTTTGGCGCCGTAAGCGTTGGCAAGCGCAACCGTCTCTCCTGTGAGCCGCCCCGTGTTGAGGACATCGTCCACGACCAGCACGCGCTCCCCTTCGGAAAGCCTGAAGTCTCTGCGCAAAATCATAACGCCGCTCACCCTTTCCGTGAATATGGCCCTTGCCTTCTTTGCCCTTGCCACTTCCTGTCCTATCACCATTGAGCCCACCGCGGAGGAAATGACCACGTTGATCTCCTGGGGAAATTTCGAGGCCATCTCCCTGGCCACCTTTTGGGCAAGATGCGGATACTGCATGACCAGGGAAGTCTGCACATAGGTCTGGCTGTGAAAACCGGAAGGCAGCTGAAAATGCCCGTTCATTATGGCTCCGTGTTCCTGAAGCAGTCCCACCACGTCTAGTTTCCCGAGTTTTGCCATGGCGTCATTCTCCTTGATATTGACGATTCATATGAATCGCTAATCTGACAACTGAATTACTCACCTCTTACGAATTTTTTAAGCCTGCTGAAATCGGCGCGCAGCCCCTTTGCCGATGCATCCCCTATGATTTTGCCATTTTTCTTGGGGCTGAGCATATTTATCGACGGTTTCTCCATTTCGCCTTTTATGGTGAAAGCCAGGGCCGGCTTTCCGCTGGCATCGGTAAGGCTTTCCGAAACCCCGCCCATGGCCGACTCGGCCGAGAAAATGGTATAGACCTTTACATCCATGTTCTCGTCCACCCAGTTGATGGAGCCTTCCGAGCAGGCCGAGATGGTGGAGCCGTCAACGTAAAAATTGCGTATTTTCATCCTACCGGCTTTCAGGTCATAATCCCCGGCTATCTTGCGGAAGTCCATGTCTTTGAACCGGGCCCCGACTTTTAGGGCCCCCAGACGATCCAGCCGGAACATGGCCATAAAAGGCATGAAAGCCACCCGGTAGAATTTGTTCTGCTCGGAAATGGTCTGGACCTGGTAGAATACTCCAGGCCCGGCTTCCACGGATATTCTTCCGCTTAGTTTTTTCATGCCGGCGGATATGCCTTTGAGCGACCATGCGGCCCTCAGATTTCTGCCGGAGAAGCGGGAATGAACCACCCTGTCAACCTGAACAAGGCCGCTGAAAACCGGAAATTCGTCAGGCAGCGTGGAACGGAAATCCCGGAGCCACTTGAGTCGGGTATGGGTTTTGCTGACAGCGGTTTTTTTTCGTCCGCTGCTGAAAGTCCCTGCCACGCTTTTCAGCATTTCCCCTGCTGCGGGTATATCAAGTTTCCCCAGATACGCCATAATATCCAGCTTCCTTCTTTTTGAAAAAAGGGAAGAGGCAGAAAGCCTGCCCTTTAAAGGAAAACCGTTCCATTTGGCCGACAAAGACCGCACTTCCAGATTTTCACCCGAAAGCAGGCAATCCGCCCTGATGTCTGAAATTTTCTGGCCCCCTCTTGATACGGACCCGCCGGTTGTCTTGAAACTGAACTCCCGGAAATCGTCGCGGGCGGAGAAAACGATATTTATGTCGGAAAACCTGAAACCGCCCATTCTGAAGGCAGCTTTGTCCAGCAGGACAAAAACCTTGCTTACTCCGATGCCTTTGTCGATTGAATCCACTGCCAGCTTAAACTGCGCTTTTCCCGAGGGAGCCCATGCAGCGGCCTTATTCCACCAGCTCCGGAGAGCATTAAGCTGAAAAGGCCCTCCCTGCACCCAAAGCCTGTGGCGCGGAGAATCTTCCGTAAAATCAAAATCACCCCTTGCTCTAAGAGCCAGCGGGCCGAGCTTTCCCTCAACAGAACGCAGTTCTATTTTTCCCCCCGCAGGGAAAGCCGCCTCAACGGTCCAGCGCGAACTCGGCAGAGACACTCCCGGCATTGAAAATGAAAAATACTCCAAATCCCGGGCGCTCAAGTCCGGCAGTTCAAGGTTCATGGAAATTTCTGGATTGATGAAGTTGTTCAGCCTGCCTTTTACGGAGAACGGTCTGTCTCCGAAACTGGCATCAATGGAGGCGTTTTTCAGGGCGGCCTTCTGCCAGGTCAGGCCGGCCAGGTTGAGCATTCCTTCAAAGTAAAGACTGCCTTCCCGTATTCTTCCCCTAAAGCTGTTCTTGGTCAGGAGGGAAAGGCTGAACGGGAAATCCCCGTCCGGTCTGAAATCGGAAAAACTGAAGTCTATGCCGTGTACTGTATGCTGAAAATTGCTGCGGAGGTTCATGTAGTTGACGGTGCCTCCGTGAATTATCATCCTGTCCGCCCCCAGGTCAAGTGCCATGCCGGCCGGATGCCGCTTTCTGCGCAAGCGGTGCTTATCCGCGATATCCGAAAAATTCCAGCTGCCGTCATGTCTCCGGAGAATCTCTATTTTCGGCGACTCCAGGTTCAGCTCTTTGAACACGAGTTTGCCGGTAAGCAGGGGAAGCAGGCGGTAGTTGGCAATCAGCACTCCGCTGGAAATAAAACTGCGGCCGGGCAGGTCAGGGGCGTCCATGACTTTCAGGTCTTCTATCTTTATCCCCCTGAAAAACACCACTGAAACCTGCCCCAGCTTTACGGGACGCTGGAAAATCTGCTGCAGCTGATCCGTGAGCACCGCGCTCAGGTGCTCAGGCGTGAACATGGCTTTGACTATAAGCATGCCTGTCCCCAGCCCCAGCACCAGAAGAAGCAGGACTGAAACCAGGATGCGAAAAAACAGCTTTGTTATGTGTCTGGCTACCCTCATAGTTCGCGCTTGTATTTTACTTTTTTTACCGGCAACCCGGTTTCCGAATTTCGGCATATATTCACCCGGCCCCGTGTTAACCCTGATTCATGCTGAAAGAAGTTCTTGCCCTTTAGAGCCTGCTGGCACAAAAAAAAGACGGTTGTCAAAACGGCGACAATGTCTCCAAGAAAGGTCCTGCTTTTACAACCGCCTTCCGCGTCAGCAAGAAGACCGATTGCCAGAAATATGCGGTATTACTCCAAACCCCTGAAAAGTACTGTCTGGCCGGAATTATGCCGGGAAAAAGAAGCTTGAAAGACAAAAAAAGCACAAGGCTGTTGGCAAGCATTATCAGCGTGACAGAAAACAGCACCCCTCCGGCCTTTTTAAGGTCGCTCTGTGTGTGTCCTAAAAGCGACTCTGCCGTGTGCAGAATATGGAAGAGCAGAAAAAAACCGATTCCGGCGGTAAACCAGGGTCTGTAAGGCATGATGTCCATAAAAAAACCCGATAATCTGTAAACCACGGCCAGGACCGCGGCGAAAAGCGGCAGACAATAGGGGGCCAGGGATATAAAAGTGCTGCTTCCGGAAAGTGTTACGCTGCCGCCGCTTCTTCCCACGGATATTTTTCCCACCTTCACGCCACTGATGACTGCCGCGGCGGCATGCGTCAGTTCATGGGCCAGGACATAAACCCGCGCCGGCCGGAAAAAAAAATAATGCATAAAGGCATATATGAAAGCTCCTGCGACAAAAGGCATGGTAAAAGAAAGATTGAGCGCAATACGCACAGTCAGGGCACAGACCCCCCACGCAAGAAGCAGGACAGTCGGCAGAAGCACCAGAGTCACCAGAAATTTAAGCGCACGGTTCATAAAAAAAAGCTTCGGGAATTCAGGATGCAACAGCCGATAACCTTTGGGGACCGGTCCCTTCGCAGTGCTACAGGTACGGCAGTCCGTACCCTCTGAAGACCAAAGGTCCTTTTTCGGGTACTGCCTGAGTCTGCCAGGGGCGGAACACAACTCTGCCAGCACCCTTCGCAGTGCTACGGGTACGGCGGCCCGCCTGGGGCGGAACACAACTCCGCCAGCACCCTTCGCAGTGCTACGGGTACGGCGGCCCGCCTGGGGCGGGACACAACTCCGCCAGTTTTTCTTCTGCCATACGGGTCCAGACCGACCGTGGAGGAGAAAAAAGAGCGGCGGTCCCGTACCATGCACATGCCGCCCTGACAGAATCTTCTTCCATGGCCAAGTCCCTTTTGAAAACTTCCTGTTCCAGCAATTCATCCCGGCGCTGTCCGGTGATTCTGCCTGCCGCCAGAACGGCATTCAGTCTGTGTTCCGCCATTGCATACTCCGCGCGGAGGAAAGCCTTTTTCCCGGCCGGATTTTTGCACCAGGAATAATACCGTTCGCCTCTGCGGTAAGCTTCTCTTGCTCTCATGTGCAGATCCGTCAGGATAAGCCCGTAAATGCAGACCGCCACGGTGAAAATCGCCATGGCGGATTTTACCGGGATATTCTTTAAAAACGTCACCATCCCGGTTTTTTTGATTCGGTGTTGCCCAGATGCGT
>JBDRGJ010000303.1:0-5514 GCA_043817835.1 bacterium | reverse complement strand
GAGGGTGTTCAGCGAGACCAGTATCACGTTGCAGCCAGGGCAGGAAATCCCAGCCTGTGACTGCGCGCAATGCCCGGTTCCGGAAACTAAAAACAAAAGCCCCGTCACTAAAATCATATGGATTTTAACCGCCTCTTTCAGCGGATTTTGCCATGCAGTAAAGGTCAACGGCGGGTCCTCACGAGGCGAAAACCAAGGTTGGCGATGCGGTCGCCGGGATCGCCATATACGCGATTGGCCGGCCACAGCCGCCTGGGGCCGTCGACCCAGGAACCGCCGCGAATGACCCGGAGCGAGCCCGTAGCGGGTCCTGTGGGATCAGTCACAGCAGTCCCGGAATGGTCGCCGGAAAAATCCTGCACCCACTCCCAGACGTTGCCAAGCATGTCATACAGCCCCCATTGGTTGGGTCTCAAGCCGGCGACCGCGTGAGGATGGTGGTTGGCGATTCCCCGATACCAGCCATGTTTAGCGAACTCGCCCGTATCGTGAACGCCAAATGAATAAGGAAAATCAGAAGGCATGCCGGCCCGAGCCGTATATTCCCATTCCGCCTCGCTGGGCAACCGGTAGATATCCTTGTTTTGGACACTGTTTAAGCGCTTGATGAAATTCTGGGCATCATTCCACGAAACACTTTCCACGGGATAATTAGTGCAGAGACTAACCCCATAGACAACCTCATAACTGTTGCCATCGCAGTCCTCTTGCTCTCTGAAAACAGCGGGGTTGCGGCCCATCACCAGGAAATACTGAAGCTGGGTCACTTCGGTGGCCTGCATCTCATAGCCTTTGGTGAGTTTTACCGGATGTCGCACTTCATCATTATTGCGGTCTTTCTCGTAAGCAGGGCTGCCCATCTTGAATTCGCCGGGCTTTATCGGAATAAACTTCGCCGCAACCCCCACTTTCGTCTCATCCAGGGCATAGGCAGGATTCAGCGTGTCTCCTTCGGGAACCTCCGCCTGACGGAACTTCAGGGCAGCGCCGGAAATTTTCTGACTTACAGGCACATGAAGTGAGCAGACGAGACCCGCCGCTCCTGCTGCTATAAGGAAAACAAGCACATGTTTTTTCCGGCTTATCATAACCCTTCCGATTGTCTGTCTCCTCACAATTTCAGCCAGCAATGACATTTAAAATACTTCCAAGGACTCTCCTCTCTGATGCGTATTATCGGAAGGCGGAAGCATGGATGTCCGCAAAACAGGGCAAACCGCGAAATTACCAGTAGCCTGTCGCCAGTATCTTTTTCCTGACGTCATCCGGAATTTCAGCCGGCCAGGAATTTTCTCCGCCTATTCCCGCGGATTTTGTCAAGTTGTCAAGTCGCCCGGCTAATTTTCCGGCAGCATCCCTGTTCGAAGAAAAAATATTTTTCTTTTCTCCCGGGTCGCCGGCCCTGTCGTAGAACTCCTCCTTTTTGCACATCATATTCCAGGTTATGAAGCCGGGGATAAACCGGCTTGAACATTTGTGATTCCTGATATAGGTGTATCGGCTGTCCCTGACCGAATAATTTCCGTACCGTTTCGCGAAAGCCATGGAGTTCCCGTCGGATTCCCCGCCTTCCATCAAAGGCCGGAGAGAGCGCCCTTCCGCTCCGGCAAGGGCCGGGAGCCCCACCACATCCAGAATGGTGGGAGTTATGTCGATGCTCTGCACAATCTGAGCCGGCTTTACGCCTATCCGTTTTCCCGGTAAAACGAAAATAAGCGGAACGTGCAGATGTTCATTGTAAAGGCGATTATGCTGGACTTGTCCGTGCTCCATAAATTCCTCGCCGTGATCGGACGTAATGACAAGAAGGGTATTGTCCGCAAGTCCCAGGTCCTCCAGTCTGGCGTAAAGGGAGCCTATGGCCATATCAGCCTCAAACACTCCCGCATCGTAAAGAGTCCTCAGATAGGCAATGTCCCCCGGAGAATTAAGGTCAAAATATTCCCAGAAAGTGTCCATCATCGAATCTTTAATTGTCTGTTGAAGCCGCGGGTCGTTTTTTATCAGCTTTTCCAATTCGGCATGCTTCCTGGCAAGATCGGTTATATCGAATATTTCAGGGTGGATTTTAATCGTCGTTTCATAAAAAAACCGCGACGGCGTTTCGGCAGCCCTTCGCAGCGCCGATAAGAACAATTCCCTGAAGGTCATGGTTTTCGAGGGCAGGATGGATTTGGAAAATCGCAGGATTGAAGATTTCTCCGGCATATAGGGGGCGTGAATACGGTAGGTATGCAGAAACATGAAGAATTTGCGGCCCCTGTTTTTTTTCAGCCAGGAGAAGGCCGTCTCCCATGTGACTCCCGGCATGGCGGGAGAAACAAAATCGTCGAATCCTCTTTCAAACCCGGCTGTCAGGCTCAGATACGGAAGTTTCATAAACGCCGCCCAGACCGTGCGGTAGCCCTGTTTTTTCATAATCATGGGCAGCGTCTTGATGTCCGTGGCCAGCCGGTCCCTGAATATGGTCTCGACTCTGTGCGTCCACGGATACTTCGAGGTAAAAACGGACATGTGGCTGGGGAAAGTGTTGGGCGCCTGGGAGTAGGCGTTGAGGAAAACCGCTCCCCTGCGGGCCAGACGGTCAATATTGGGCGAGGTGTCCCTGTGGTAACCGTAGATGCCCAGAGCGTCGGCCCTGAGAGTGTCCAGCGACACCATTATCACGTTGCAGTCCGGGCAGAAAATCCGCGCCCGTGCCTGCGCGCAGTGCCCTGTCACGGGAACCAAAAACAAAAGCCCGGTCAGAAAAACCGCCGCGGCCTTGCCCGCGCGTTTGCAGGCCAAGCGGAGACTGGAATGCGCACAGCGCATATTGTTTTTTTCCATGGCTGACACTGATTGGCATGCGCAAGCATCAAAAAGCAGCACACGCCGGGGTGTATTATATAAGTTTTTCTGCCACGAACTGGCGCTCCTCCTTTCCGCTTCCTTCCGCTTTTCTTAAATCATGTATTTTTAAAATATACTAAAATTTCATACGTGTCCAATTTGGACAGCATACTACGACTTTATAGCCATTTTGAGATTTGAAATTAAATCTTCCCCCTCACCTTAATCCTCTCCCTCAAGAGGAGAGGGGAGGGTGAGGGGAAAATAATGTTAATTCGGACAGCAATGCTAAAATTTAGCAACAAACTATAAAAAAGCAGAATCCCTTTTTCTGATTCTTTATTTATATGCCGGTCTTTTGGCGGTGCTGCATCATGAAAACTCAGCTACTCCTGAAAATTGCGAAGAACGGCCTGTGGCTGGCGGCAGGGACAGCCCTCATTCTGCTGTTATTTGAGGCCGCATTCCGCGTTGCCGGAATCTTCTTTTTTAAGCCGGCGGAAATTCTGAGGAAAGAAGGCGAACATGTGGTTCTGTGCGAAGGAGACTCATTCACCTTCGGCGTTGGCGGCACCGCATATCCGCGCCAGATGGAAGGCATTCTCAACAACCGGTCCGCAGGGGCCGGGTTCAGGGTCATAAACAACGGCATTCCCAGTTCCAACACATCTATGATTTATAAACGGCTTGCTTCGGATATCCCCAAACTACGTCCGGACACCGTCATCATGCTCGCCGGGGCTATGAACCGGTGGAATCTTGCGGAACTCGACCTCGCTGGCTTCCGATGGCCGGTGAAACTCGACAAATTCCTGCTCAACTTCCGGGTGTACAAATTCGGCAAGCTGCTTTATATCGGCTTTCGCCACTCCGATTTCTCCGCTTTCCGAAAAAGCATGGAGAACATTCGTCTCGAAAACCCTGTGGATAAAAACCAAAAAATCCCGGTGGACCGGTTTCTGAAAAACCACATAGACGGCGCTGTCGGCAGGACTGCCGACAGCGCCGCAACCTTCTTCGGGAAGGGGGAACTTGACAAGGCAGTAGCCGGCGTGATAACGACGCTGGAACTCGTCTACGCGCTGGACACGCGTCACGGAATTACTCCTTGTCGGTTCGAGAACCAGCCCGTGCTCAGGGAAATCCTGGCTGCCGCGGAGTCCCGGTATCCGGATTCTGAGAAGGTCATTTTTGCCCTGGGGGAGTACTCATTCAGAAGCGCTCTTCTGAATGAGTCGATCGGATACTTCAAGATGGCATTACAAAAACATCCCCGCTCCGCACGTTCCTATGCCGGCCTGGCAATGTGCCTTATGGAGCGGCATGATGCGGATGAGGCGTATAAGCTCGTTCAGAAAGCCCTGGCCATTCAGCCATATGATTTCAAGGTTCGCATGGCTGTCGCGCGGCATCATTTTAACAGGCCGGATTATCACCGGGCTGCCGGGGAAATGCTCAAAGTTGCCGGGGACAAAAGGTTTATACTCCAAAACTTCATCCCCGAAATATATCTCCAGGCAAGGGAGGGGAAAAAAGCAGGGGCCTTTGCCCTTAAAGTGCCGATACGCGACCGCCTGCCCTCCACCTGGTGGATTATCGCGCTTTACTGGGAAAAGAAGGGCCGCGATGAAAAAGCACTTAAGGCCCTGGAAGATGGATTGAGACGCTACCCAAAGGCATCTGTAATTGCCAACGCCTTATTGAGCCACTTCTTATCCAAAGGGAAGAGCATACAAGAATTGCTCAAATACGGCGAAACCATCCCGGAGTTCAAAAACAGTGCCTTTTACGCCTACTACTCCAAACTGTTGCAGGATTCACGGCGAACCGGAAAGGATCCTCTCCTTTTGGTTAAGGATTCCCGCTCTTTACTGTCAGAACTGCTCGGGAAGGATATTATGAAAACATACAAGCTGACCCGGAAATACGGAGCAAGACTGATACTCGCTTCCTATCCCGCCGAGCGCTATCAGGAGGTTGAAAAAGCGGCCAGGGAATACAAAATACGGTACATCAATTTTAAAAAACTCTTCGGGAAAGCCTTTGCCTCAAAGACCGAATTCATATCAACAGACGGCTGCCACTGCAACACCCTGGGCTACAGATATATGGCCGATATTCTGGCAGACGAGGTGCTTCACCCGGAAAGATCTTTTGACCCGGAATCAATCAAGCCATGATTCCTCAAACTGACCGCCGCAACAAGCGGTCGATTGGTGTTACCAGTAGCCCGTATCCAGTATCCTTTTCCTGAAGTCATCCGGAATTTCAGCCGGCCAGGGATTTTCCTGCCCGCTTCCAGCAGATTTAAGCATGTCATCAAGGCGTTTGGCGAATTCCCGGGCAGTTCCCTTGTTTGAAGAAAAAATGTTTTTCTTTTCCCCCCGGTCGACGGTTCTGTCGTAGAACTTCTCTTTTTGGCACATCATGCTCCAGGTTATGAAACCGGGCATAAACCGGCTTGAACATTTGTGATTCCTGATGTAGGTGTAGCGGCTGTCCCTGACTGAATAATTTTTTCGCCATCCTGCAAAAGCCATGGAGTTCTCATCAGATTCCCCGCCTTCCATCAAAGGCCGGAGAGAGCGCCCTTCCGCTCCGGCAAGGGCCGGGAGCCCCACCACATCCAGAATGGTGGGAGTTATGTCGATGCTCTGCACAATCTGAGCCGGCTTTACGCCT
>JBDRGJ010000302.1:0-7155 GCA_043817835.1 bacterium | reverse complement strand
TTTGGCCTTAAAAACAGCCCTGAAGTTGCGGAAAGACCTGCCTTCCCTCAATTCCCGGAAGGCATTCGTACAATGCTCAGCGTTCTCCTCGCTCACCGTGTCACTGAAACACAGTTTCTTTATTCTGCCGTCCGCATAGCCCAGATTTTTTTTCCATGCCGTATTGACGTAGATAAACCTTCCGTCAGGGCCCACGCTTTGTATCATATCATCCACGTTCTCGAAAAGGTCCCGGTAACGCTCCTCACTTTCTTTCAGCGCCTGTTCCGCTTTTTTGTGCGCAGTCATGTCGCGGAATACGCCTTGTATAACGTTTTTTTTGCCGATTTTAAACACCACGGCCGTTATATAAACCGGGATTTGCCTGCCGGATCTGGATAATATTACGGCTTCCCTGTCCACGGCCACGTGTTCCCTGACATGCGACCTGAAAAATTCGGCGTAATAGTCGCGCATCTCCGGAGGATGGAGCCATGTGGTCGGCTTGCCTATGATTTTTCTGCGGGGGGCTTCCATAATATTCTCGGCCGCCCTGTTACAGTTTATTAGAATGCCGGTTTGCGTATCGGCCCAAAAAATTGGGTCGTGGGAATATTCAAAAGCAAGCCTGAACTTTTCCTTGCTCTCCCCTATCGCTGCTTCCGCTTTTCTGCGCTCCGTGATGTCCCGGGGCGCGGCTATGATGATATTCTTTCCGCCCAGTTTTATGCACCTGGAAACCACCTCTACCGGAATTTTTTTTCCGCCCTTAGCCACATGCTCGCCGTAAAATTTGATAAACCTGTTTTTAATGATTTTATTGAAAAGCGCGCGGATGAACGACTTCTTTGCCAGAGGGTTCAGAACGCTTATGTTTTTTCCCAGCAGCTCTTTCCTTGAATATCCGCGTGCTCTTGCCGCCTTCTTATTCAGGTAAAGCATGCTGCCTTCCCTGTCCATTGCTATTACGGACTCTTCCGCATTATCGAGAATAGCGGCTTTGAATTTACAATTCTCATCGTCCATGATTCCGGCACGATGTTTTCTCAATGCCATATGGGCGGATTTTTTGACGCTTTTATGTTTTTTCATGGCAATTTCCCCCTTTCTGCGCCGTCCCGTTCATTGTTAAATTTTACGAAGATTTTGGCGCGGCAACTTCGCGCTGATGCGGATAAGTCATCTCCGACCGTCGTAAAGATGGCCGAGGGAAGATTTCCGGCGTAAAACCCGCCATGGGAACAGCAGAATCCCCGTGGCTATAACAGCCAGTTCCCTGAAAGCATAAAGCCGGGCCTTTCTTCCGGAGCTTACATGAGGATGCTTCCTCAGAATTATAAACCCCAGTCCCCCCTTTTTTCCCCATTTTTTCAAATCGCGGCTCAACTGTATTTCCTCCGCAGCGTAGAGTTTGTCGCTGAAGCCGCCTGTTTCACGGAAGGCATCGGCCCGGCAGAAGATGAAAGAACCGGCGGCCAGCCTGAAAATTCTGGAAACCAGGTTCCATCCTGTAATCAGCAGGTTCCAGTGGAAAGGCGCATAATCCAGATCTACCAGGCACCCTCCGCCCGCATATCTGCCGCTTTGGGCAGCTTCCATCATATCTCCCAAAGTTTCGGCCGTAAGGATAGAATCTGCGTCCACAAAGAGAAACCAGTCTCCTGAAGCGGCCTTTGCCCCGGCATTACGGGAAAGTGAAATCTGGTTCTCCGGCTCAAAAACGACCTTCGCTCCTTCTTCCGCGGCTATTTTTGCCGTGGAATCCGTGGAATTGTTGTCGCAAACGATGATTTCGGCGGATGTATCGCCGGCGGCAACGGCAGCTTTTACGCTTTTGATGCAGCCGCGCAGGTATTTTTCCTCGTTATACGCCGGTATTATTATCGAAAGTTTCATTAAAAAAACCGCAACAATAATCGCACGTTGCTGATGCAAAAGTAAAAAACCATGCTGTATTCAATGTCAGCTTTTAATTATTCTTTCCGTCCGTATTATTATTTTAATTTTATCTTTTACTCTTAAAATATTATCAATATTTGCCCCCGGCACGCGCACACCATGATCAAAACTGTAAATTCTGACTGAACGGAAATCCCTGGGAGATCCGGGGTCAAGTTTCCCGGTTTTATCCGAAAGCGATGAATCATAAGCCAATCCCAAAGGCTCATGGATATAAAATACCCGCTGTTTGACAACGTCTGTCTGCCCGGCTCTGCGGGAACGGACATCCAGGGCGGCGGCGGACCATCCGGCCAAACCGTAGTCCCACCACGGAATAGCAGGATTGGCCGCCAAAATGATTTTGGGCCGGCCGCCCTGATCATATATCCATTCAAGTGCTTCCATCTTTTGATCGAGCGTGGCAAGGTGCCAGGAGATACCGCCTACTTGACTTACGAATCCGGCGAACGTGAAAGATGTCAGAATATATGCCCCTAAAATTGCCGCAAGAATGCCTGCCCCGGAAAAGCGCAGCGCGGGAAAACTGATTTTTATCATCCATTGAAGCATGACAACGATTGCAAGGAACGGGGCAGGGAAAAGAAACACAAACCACTGATGCGGATACTCGCGAAAAAACAGACCCGAAAGCGCCAGGAGCCAGAGGGGGATCCAGTTCCAGTAAAACAGAAGTTTCTGCTCTGCGGTAATTTCCCGCCACCGGAGCAACGAATAAGCCAGATATGCCAGAAAAACGGCCACAGGAAGACTGAACCACCTGCCGCCGACATGAAACCATGCGCTGAATACCGGCATGGGAAAACCGATATGCCCCGCCAGATAGGAATTGAACGCCGGAATCAGATCTATGAATCCTTCCACTCCGGCAAGAGGGCGAAAGCCCGGCACAACGGCCCAACAGACCAAGACAACCAACGGAAGTCCTGCCACAGCCAGCCGGTGAAACCAATGTCCCATCCCCATCCCTCGGCGGTTACAGAGAAGCGGCAAAGCTAAAACTCCCACCAACGCAAAAAGCAATACCGGCTTCATTGCCCAAGACCATGCAATCAACGGTGTCAGGGTAAACATAAGCAAAGCAACGCTTATCAGGACATGCTTGTATTCCGGCCTATCCTGGTCATGGACAAGCACCGGCAGGAACAATATTAACGGCAGCATGAGAAACGAACTGTAATGGAATCCTATGCAAAGCCCGGCTACAATGTAAGCCCCGGCTAACATTTGCCATTTCTGCGTTTTGACATATCGGACAGCTAAATACAAAGACAGTGTGGAGAAAAAAGGAAGGTAGGCTACCTGCCACAGCTTCTGGTTGTAAAAAATGAAAAAAACCGGCGCGAAAAAAAAGAGAAGAGAGGAAAATACGCCTGTTAAGCCGTCTCCCAATTCCCGTCCCAAGCGAAGCAAAAGAGCGTGGGTAAGGAATATGAAAGCCAGAACGCCGGTCTGTATTGAAAAGATGGACGGATGGATCCAGTAAAACAAGGAATGCAGGTAGACAGCAAATGACGAATTAGGAATGCCTTGCGAACTCACAACGCCGTAAAGGGTGAAAAGTTTTTCCTCCACTGCGTTGCGCGCATGGAAAACCCATAGGCCGTCGTCGCCTGTAAATTCAAAATTTCCTTTGAAATGAATGAGTATGTATAAATAGGCAAGGAGGATGCTCAGGCTACAAAAGCAAAAAGGCACCTGGCTGTTTCTTATAAAAAATGCTTTTAAGTGCGTCATTGTTTTTACATGTTGCAAATTTTCAAAAAATAGCCAGATGCCTTTTCCCCGAAGTATTGTCTTTGGAAAATTTCTCATCGGTTATCCTGATTTAAAGTGAACACACAACACGGAATAAAAGACTTGCCCCCGGCCAGAAGAAGCACCCCGCTTAAAATCCTCCTCAAAGTAAGGCCGGAAAATTGCCTGGCCCCGGCATATGAACCCATAAGACCTCCGACCAGCGCAACGGGAATAAGAGTCTGCCACGGGACATCTGACAGATTTAAACCGTAAGCGAGACGGGCAAAATACCTGCAGCGGATGCTCCACCGAAACCCACGGAAGCGTAAAGAATGGAACTTATAAATACTGCGGCATGGATCGACAGGCTTTCAGTAAAAATCACACGATTCTCTTGAAATCAAGCTTCATGCCGGGATGAATCCTCTTTAAACCAGCCGGGGCAACTGCAATGGCATTCGCACCCACAGCAGTTTTAAGCATGGACGAACCCTGGGATTTTATTATTTTCAGAGAAAAACCGTTTTTTGTCTCTATTGCGCGGCAGAAAAGGTACTGCTGCCTGCCTTTTTCCTTTATATATTCATTTTCAGCCCGGCCTTTCAGGAACTCCTGTCTTGCGGGTTTGAGCCCTGACATTTCCCGAATCGCCGGTTTCACGAATTCCTCCACACAGACCAGCGAGGAAAGCGGATTGCCCGGAAGGCCGAAAACCGGCTTGCCTTTCCACAGCCCGAAAAAAAGCGGCTTGCCCGGTTTGATGGCCACCCGCCAGAAAACGGTTTTAACTCCCAGCTCTTTTAGAAGCTTCTTTGTGTAATCGAAATCCCCCACTGAAACCCCGCCGCTTATAAGAACCATGTCTGCATTTTGAAACGCGCCGGCAAAAGCTTTTTTCAGCTTCCCTGGATTATCCGGAAGAATCCTGCAGATGCGCACATCGGCACCGGCAAGCCGCAGCGCAGAACTTACAGCCGGTCCGTTTGAATCCCACAACCCGCCCGGAGGCAATTTAACCCCGGGGGCAAAAATTTCGTCTCCGGTGGACAAAACCGCTGCCGCCGGTCTTCTTATCGTCATAATCTTATTCATTCCCTGCGAAGCCAGCGCTGACACAGTGTAAGGCGTGACGACGCTTCCGCGTGACAGAAATTTATCGCCCCGTCTCATATCTCCGCCCCGCCGGCGTATGTATTCCCCGGGTTCAGGCGAATGAAAAAATAAAACTTCGCCGTTTCTGCCTTTGCGCGTCATTTCCTTCATGACCACCGCATCAGCGCCTTCGGGGATTCTCCCGCCGGTCATTATCAAAGCGGCTTTCCCGCTTCCGATTTTTACCTTCTTTGCGGTTCCGGCCCGGATTGTTTTGGCAGCTTTCAATGTAATGCCGTGTTTTGGCGATGCTCCGGCTAAATTCGCGGATTTTACGGCATAACCGTCCATGGCTGAATTGTCAAAACGGGGGCTATTCCAGACTGCGAAAATATCCTGCGCCAGTACGCGACCGATTGCTGCGCGCAATGGGATTCTTTCAGCGGACAGATTCTTTACGCCGGCAATTACCATCTTGCGCGCTTTTTCTGCTGTTATCATGCGGCTTTTCCTGCAGTGTTTTTATCATGACTGGAGCCGGAAATCATCTCCAATGCGTGAGAAATAATATCAATAACCGCAGTTAATGACTCCACCGCCCCTTCCCGACTCCCGGGAAGATTTATTATCAGGGACTTTTTATATGAACCGGCTGTTGACCTGGAAAGTACTGCTCTTGACGTTTTCTTCAGTCCTTCTGAACGCATCAATTCCCCGAATCCTGGAAGTTCTTTTTCAATAAGCTTTTTTGTGGCTTCCGGAGTCACGTCTCTGGGCCCGAGTCCGGTCCCGCCGGTTGTCAGCGCCACGTCGATCTTTCCGGCGTCGCACCATTCGCGCAACTTTTCAATTATTATTTTCTCTTCATCCGGCACGCAGCACATCTCCGTCACGCGCCAGCCTTTCTCCCTGACCAGCTTTGCAACGGCAGGCCCGCTTGCATCCGCCGCTTCCCCGCGCGCGCATCTGTCGCTTATCGTCAAAACCCCGAAACGGATAGTCATGCTTTTTATCTTTAAATATTTTTTCTGTTTTTAGCTGAATTCCGACCGAAGCATTCGCGGTCGAATGCAAGGAAGTGGTTGAGGCAAGCAGCCGAAACCATGACTTCTGTCTTCTGCCTTTACAACTGCTGAAAAAAGTCGTTCCCCTTGTCGTCCACAAGGATGAAAGCCGGAAAATCAACCACATCTATTGCCCAGACTGATTCCATCCCGAGTTCGGGATAGTCCGCAACTTCCACTTTCTTTATGTTCTTCTCGGCAAGAAGCGCGGCCGGACCGCCTATTGAGCCCAGATAAAACCCGCCGTATTTCCTGCATGAATCAGTCACCTGCTGGCTGCGGTTGCCCTTGGCTATCATTATAAGCGACGTTCCCCTGGACTGAAAAAGCTCCACATACGCGTCCATCCTTCCTGCTGTTGTCGGCCCGAAAGAGCCTGATGGTTTTCCTTTGGGAGTCTTGGCCGGTCCGGCATAATAGACCGGATGTTTTTTGAAATATTCAGGAAGGTCCTCCCCCTTATCCAGTTTTTCCTTCAGCTTTGCATGGGCCATGTCGCGCGCAACGATAAGCCTGCCGGTAAGCGAAAGCCTTGTACCGACTTTGTGTCTGGAAAGCTCTGCCAGGACCTCCTGCATGGGCCTGTTCAGATTCACTTTAACGGCTCCGGCTTCAGTATCCCTGTTCCTGTATACGGCAGGGATGAATCTGCCGGGGTTCCTCTCCAATTTTTCGATCCAAAGTCCTTTTCTGTTTATCTTTGCGAGGATATTCCTGTCAGCCGAGCATGACAATCCCATCCCCACGGGGCAGGAAGCTCCGTGCCGCGGGAGGCGTATCACCCTTATGTCATGCGCGAAATATTTCCCGCCGAACTGTGCTCCGAACCCGAGTTTGCGGGACTCTTTAATCAATATCTTCTCAAGCTCGATGTCGCGGAAAGCCTGTCCGCCTTCATTGCCTTTTATCGGAAGATTGTCCAGCCAGCCGCTTGAAGCAAGCTTTACCGCCTTCAGGCAGGCCTCGGCGGAAGTTCCTCCCACCGCAAACGCGACATGATACGGCGGGCATGCGGCAGTACCGAGGATTTTCATCTTTTCGATAAAGAATTTCCTGAGTTTATCCGGAGCGAGGAGGGCTTTTGTCTCCTGATAAAGCATGGTCTTGTTGGCCGAGCCGCCGCCTTTCGCGATGAAAAGAAATTTATATTCCATGCCTTTATCAGCGTAGATATCTATCTGGGCAGGCATGTTGTTGCCTGAGTTTTTTTCTTCGTACATTGTAAGAGGCACAACCTGCGAGTATCTGAGATTCTCTTCCGTGTAGGTTTTCCATATCCCTTTTGAAATATACGCCGCGTCATCCGCGCCGGTCCAGACCT
>JBDRGJ010000301.1:0-4470 GCA_043817835.1 bacterium | reverse complement strand
CCAAGCGCCTCGGCGCAGGCGTACCCGACCCCGACATCGGAATCATCCAGGCCGCCTATCAAAACCCGAACGGCTCTCAAATCCCGAATGCGCGACAAGGCCGCTGCGGCGATGCGCCGGACATGAGGGGCAGGGTCATTTCCGACTATTTTCATAAGCTCCGGCACTGCTTCGGAACTTTTGATTTTTCCAAGGCTATACGCCACGTTGCCCCGGACATAGGGATTGCTATCGCTTAGCGCTTTTAACAAATGCGGGACTGCCATTTTGTCCCTCAAATGCCCGAGCTCGGCGGCAGCTTTCCTGCGCTCCATTGGGTCTGAATTTGAAAGCCTGTCGACTGCCTGCTGAAATAAAGCGTTTGAGGTCTCCTCTGCATGTACAGGATTTAAATTCATCCCCACTGCAATAAAAACCGCCACGGCCCCCAAAAGGAACCATGTACCTTTTGAAATAGGTGCCATAATGGCGGACATAAAGTTTCCGCTAATAGTAACCGGCGGAACAGACAAAAAACCGGTCCAGGCGCGAGAATTTATTTTCATCTCTTCCTTGACTGAATGAAGCTTAATAATACTGTCTGCGTGTTACAAAAATATCTCCCTATACTATAACTGATATATGTTATCTAAATAGTATCCTGCCCTTCAATGCTGCTCCGTTGATTTTCCGGCCCATACCTGCTAGACTATTCCCATGACATCTCTTCAAGCCACAGCGGCTGTATTCGTTGCCGCCTTAAAAGCCATGCCTTCGGCGGTCAGAGAACAGGTGGTTCTGGAAATAATCCGGGACAACCGTTTAAGGGAAGACATGATCGACCTTGCCGTCGCCGCGAAGCGTGCCAGGTCCAGATCCAGGCCGCTGAAAAAATTCCTCTCGGGAATAGCTGCCGGAAATTTGCGGTGATATATCAAATCTTGATTGTACGCGAAGCCGAAAAAGAGTATCTTTCCCTGCCCGGACAAGTCCGTAATATTTTTAAAACAAAACTGCTTGCGTTGCAAAAACAGCCCAGGCCGCGGGGTTCCCAAAAACTTCACACTACGAACACTTATCGTATCCGCACGGGCAATTACAGGGCGCTTTATTCCATTGACGATCATAAACGCAGCGTTCTCGTTCTTTCCATCGGCCATAGAAAAGAAATATACCGCTGATTTTCCTCTTCGCTTGCCGCCTATACCATATTCCATCCATCAACCCGCCACTACGGCGTCGGCTCCCGTCCTCCGCAGTAGCTCTGCTACGGAGGATGGAGGTTATCCGCCTTGGTCGACATTCGCTGCGCACACGCGCGGCTTCCGATTCAGGCGGATAAAAAAGTCCCCGGTCGCGATGGCTATCTTGCCCCTCTATCCCGAAGATAGCCAGACACGGCCGGGGAGAACCCGGAAAAATCCGTATTTGCTTTTGCTTCGGCAACCAGGCTGCCTTTTCAACAGCGTATAGGGGTTAGCGTTTAGCGGTTAGAAAACTTCGTGTTACTATTCGCTAGTCGCTTTACGCTATTCGCTGCTGTTATAGGCCCTATGGCTTTGCGCCCCCGCCTTGCGACGGGTTTGCTATTGTCGTCACGCACTGCTGCATGCTACAGAATTAGTATATCAGAAACCTGCCTTTTGTCAAGACCCACAGGCCTTGACACCGCAATCTGCCGATAAATCCCATGCCCCCTCCAAAAGGAACCATGTACCTTTTGATATCAAAAGGTACATGGTTCCTTTTGAGTATCATCCGAATTTCCGCCTGTATTCAATATCCCCTAAAATCCCGTTTCTCACCTTATTAAGGATACTCCACTCTTTTTTAGGCACTGCCAAAGACATAAATTCCAGGAAGCTTTTCCGGGCTTTCTGGTAACCTCCGCCGAAATGCTCAAGGACAGACTTCCAGTCTGAAAGCGCACCCTCCCGCAATTCCGCGATTTCCCTATAACTCCCCCAGGCATAGTCTTCGGGCCTGGCGACTATTCCCGCCTTAACCGGATTAAGGTGTATATATCTTATTAACGCTAAAAAATATCTCTCGCTCTGCACCAATTTGCGCTTAAACCTCGCTTCAAAAAGATGGCCGGTTCTCCCATGCCTCCGGTTAAAATACACCGAATAGGTCTTGTTTATCCAGAACATGGCATCGCTCAAATTAGCCTGTTCGGTCTCCAGATACAGATGCACATGGTTGGACATCAGAGAATAGGCAAAAATCCTTAATTCAAATGTTTTTATGGCAGTTTTCAGTGTTTCAATATATTTTTTCCGGTCGGAATCATCGACAAATATTTCAGCCCTGTTGTTCCCCCGGCTGATGACATGATAATGCGCCCCCGGGAAAAGAATATTCGGACCCCTTGGCATAATCCCAGTATACCAAAAAAAGGAACCATGTACCTTTTGATATCAAAAGGTACATGGTTCCTTTTAGGGCTATTTACAGCAGTTCCGCAACCAGGGCGGCAAGCGGGCTCCGCTCTGTCTTGGTAAAGGTGACGTGCCCGTACATCTTCTGTCCTTTGAACCGGTCCACTATATAGGTAAGGCCGTTTGACGCCACGTCCAGGTAAGGATTGTCTATCTGGTAGGGGTCCCCGGTCACCACTACCTTTGTACCCTCTCCGGCACGGCTCAGTATCGTCTTGACTTCGTGCGGGGTAAGATTCTGCGCATCGTCCACTATCATGAACTGCTTGGGAAGCGTGCGCCCGCGTATATGGGTTACAGAAGCAACTTCAATCTTTCCGCTTTGCAGAAGATATTCGAACTGCTGGAGGCCTTCGTCCGGATGCCTTTTGTCAGCCAGGAACTCCAGATTGTCATAGATGGCTCCCATCCAGACATTGAGTTTTTCCTCCTTGGTGCCAGGCAAAAAACCTATATCCCTGCCAACCGGTATAACGGACCGGCAGATGATAAGCCGGCGAAAAACATTGTCGTCAACAGACTTTTGAAGGCCGGCCGCAAGAGAAATGAGTGTCTTGCCGGTCCCGGCCAGGCCGACCAGCGTAACCAGCGGGATATTGTCATCCAGAAGAAGGTCCATGGCAAAGCGCTGTTCCTTGTTGAGCGGCCGTATTCCCCAGGGGACCGGGTCTGCCGCAGGAAGAAGCCTCACCCTGGAGGGGATATTTGATTCACACCGGCCCAGGGCCGATTTCTTGCCGTTTCCCTTCGCCTTGAAAATGACGAACTGGTTGGCGAGAAGGTTTTCTTTTTTGAACTCCATGCGTTTTTCCCTGTAAAACGCGTCTATCGCGGCGGGTTCCATCTCCATTGTGGTATAGCCCGAATATAATTCGTCTATTTTGACCTTACCCGTCTCATAGTCCTGCGCCTCGATGCCCGCTGCCTCCGCCTTTATGCGCAGATTTATGTCCTTGGTGACCAGTATGACTCTGCGCATGCCCTTTTTCTGGTACCAGAATGCGGTGTTGAGAATGCGATTGTCCATTTCCGTAAGCCTGAACTCTTTCGGAAGCACCTGGACATGGTCCAGTTCCAGCTTGAGCAGGCCGCCGGAGTCCAGCCTCACCCCCATATTCAGCTTTCCCCTGGATCGAAACTCGTCAAGCTTGCGGGAAACGATACGGGCGCTCTTTCCGCGCTCCTCGCTGGAAGATTTGAATACATCCATTTCCTCTATTACGGAAATGGGCACTATTACAATATTATCCTGAAAATTGGTCAGGGCATTTGCATCGTGGATAAGGACGTTTGTGTCCAGGATGAAGGTTTTTTTCATTTTTTCGCTCTCTCGCGCCGCGGCCGCATGCTATTTCAGGTTCAGTTCCATGTATTTCCAAAAGGCCGGATTATTTTAGCATTTTAATTTCCGGTGAAAAGAGCGCCTCGAACTCGGCTCAACATCGTGGCTTCCGAATTGTCCATATTATTGATTCACAAACCCCAACCTCCGGGAAAAACAATTGACACATATTTCGCCCAAACAGTATAATTGTTTCCCGGTAATACGTAATGTCGGCGCCGATTTCATCGAGAAAAGCCGTAAATTGTTTATTGCCCGGATTTGCGGGCGTAGTTCAATGGTAGAACACGAGCCTTCCAAGCTCGTCACGTGGGTTCGATTCCCATCGCCCGCTCTTTATTCGGAAGGAATCGAGAGAGGCGGGGCAACGGGTTGCGAAAAATGGTGTTTTTTCGCTGGGGTAGCTCAGCAGGTAGAGCATCTCCATGGTAAGGAGAAGGTCGTGGGTTCAATTCCCATCCCCAGCTTATTTAATAGCAAAACAGGCAGCTTAAGATAGAAGTCAGAGGCAAGAGGTTAGAAGTAAGAAAAAAAGGAATCTGATTTCTGACTTCTGGCATCTGACTTCGACGAATCAATTAAGGAGATAAATCATGGCCAAGGCGAAGTTTGACAGGAAGAAGCCGCACGTTAACGTAGGAACGATAGGTCACGTGGACCACGGCAAGACGACGCTGACTGCGGCAATGACGAAGGTATTGGCGAAGA
>JBDRGJ010000300.1:0-2947 GCA_043817835.1 bacterium | reverse complement strand
TCTTCGCCAATACCTTCGTCATTGCCGCAGTCAGCGTCGTCTTGCCGTGGTCCACGTGACCTATCGTTCCTACGTTAACGTGCGGCTTCTTCCTGTCAAACTTCGCCTTGGCCATGATTTATCTCCTTAATTGATTCGTCGGGGTCAGAAGTCAGAGGTCAGAAGCAAGATGTCAGATTCCTCTTTCTTACTCCTGACCTCTTGCCTCTGACTTCTGCATTAAGCCGCCTGTGCCGCCTCGGTTCTCTTTTCGATGACCGTTTTGGCTATGTTGGCCGGCACTTCCTCGTAATGGCTGGGCTCCAGATTAAAGGAAGCCCGGCCCTGGGAAATGGAACGCACTGCCGTCGCATAACCGAACATCTCGGAAAGCGGTACCGTTCCTTTTACGAATTTGACGTTTCCGCGGGAGCCCATCTCGGTTATCCTGGCCCTGCGGGAATTGAGATCTCCTATCACGTCGCCCATGTTGACCTCCGGCATCAGAACCTCGAATTTCATAATGGGTTCCATAAGATAGGGGGACGCCTTTTTGCAGCCCGAGCGCAGGGCCATGGCCCCGGCTATCTTGAAAGCTATCTCGGAGGAATCCACGTCGTGGTAAGAGCCGTCGAACAGGGTCACCTTTATGTCCACTATCGGGAATCCGGCCAGCGCACCGCCTTCCAATGCCTCTCGGCAGCCTTTTTCCACCGCCGGGATGTATTCTTTGGGGATGCGGCCCTGCTTTATGTTGTCGACAAACTCGAAGCCAGCACTAATGGGCTGGGGCTCTACGGTTATCCAGACATGTCCGTACTGGCCCCGGCCGCCGGATTGCCGGATGAATTTGCCTTCCTCCTCCACTTTTTTCTTTATGGATTCTCTGAAAGCGACCTGCGGACGGCCCACATTGGCCTGTACGTTGAATTCCCTTTTAAGGCGGTCCACTATGATGTCCAGATGCAGCTCTCCCATGCCGGAGATTATGGTCTGCCCCGTTTCCTCGTCGGTCTTAATCCTGAAGGTCTGATCCTCCTCAGCCAGCCTCCCCATGGCCACTCCCATCTTTTCCTCATCCTCCTTGGATTTGGGCTCTATGGCTATTGAAATGACCGGGTCGGGGAAGTTCATTCCTTCCAGGACTATCGGGGCGTTTTCAGCGCAGATGGTCTCGCCTACGACGGCATTCTTAAGTGCCACAGTGGCGGCGATGTCGCCGGCATGCACTTCCTTGATTTCCTCACGCTTATTGGCGTGCATTCGCAGAAGGCGTCCTATCCTTTCTCTTGTGCGCTTATTGGAGAAATACACTGTATCTCCGGCCTTAAGCATCCCGGAATACACCCTGAAAAATGTCAGCTTTCCCACGAATGGATCCGTCTGAATCTTAAAGAGCAGTGCGCTGAAGGGATCTGAGTCGTTCAGCTTGCGTTCCTCGGATTTGCCCGTTGAGGGATCGGTTCCGGTGACCGGAAGTATGTCAAGGGGCGATGGCAGATAACTTATCACGGCGTCCAGCATCGGCTGGACACCCTTGTTCTTGTAGGACGAACCGCACAGCACTGGAAAAAATCCGCAGGACACCACGCCCTTCCTTATGGCGGCTTTCAGCTCGGCCACCGAAAAATCGCGCTTGCCGTTGAGATACCGGTCCATCAGCGCGTCATCAAAATCGCAAAGCTTCTCAAGCAGCGTTTCGTGTGCTTTGGCAGCCCTTTCCGCGTATTCAACCGGGATTTCCGTTATGTCAAAGCTGGCTCCGAGCTCCTCGCCGCTCCAGATTCTGGCCTTCATGTCCACCAGGTCTATTAGCCCGATGAATTTGTCTTCCGCCCCTATGGGAAGCTGTATGGGACAGGCGTTGGCGCCCAGCTTTTCAACTATGGACTTGGCTGACATGTAGAAATCCGCTCCGGTGCGGTCCATCTTATTGACATAAGCTATGCGGGGGACATTATAACTGTCAGCCTGGCGCCATACGGTCTCCGACTGCGGCTCCACCCCCTGCACTCCGTCAAAACAGACGACGGCTCCGTCCAGAACCCGCAGCGATCTTTCCACCTCTGCCGTGAAGTCAACGTGGCCCGGGGTGTCTATGATGTTTATGATGTGGTTGTCCCAGGTGCAGGAAATGGCCGCGGCCGTGATTGTAATGCCCCTTTCCCTTTCCTGCGGCATCCAGTCGGTGGTGGTGGCTCCCTCGTGCACCTCCCCTATTTTGTATATTTTGCCCGTATAATAGAGTATGCGCTCGGTTGTGGTTGTCTTGCCTGCGTCTATATGCGCGATGATTCCGATATTACGCAAATTGTTAAGATCAAATGTCTTAGCCATAAATTCTATCGTCGTTACTAGACCCTATCCCCTAAACCCCGGGCCGGCTAGGGTCCCCTCAGGGGAACCGCCCGGCTCCGCCGCACTTTCAGCCCCTGGCGCTTTGAAAGTGCGCACCCGACACCCTTTGATGGCCACAGGCCTTGTTTCGGGTGCGACCAGAGGTCGAGCTCTGCGAGGGTGTATCCCCTATTTCACCACCTGTAATGTGCAAAAGCCCTGTTTGATTCCGCCATCCTGTGTGTGTCTTCCCTTTTCTTGAAAGAGGCCCCTTCCTTCCTGTAGGCAAGCATGATCTCCTCGGCCAGTTTCTCGGCCATGGGCTTGCCTGTTTTTGCCCTGGCTGCCGTAAGTATCCAGTGCATGGCAAGAGTCGCTCCCCTCAGCGGCCGGACCTCGTTGGGCACCTGGTAAGTGGCTCCGCCGACCCTGCGGGGACGCACCTCGAGCAGCGGCCTTACATTCTCTATGGCCCTTGTGAAAATATTGAGAGGGTCTTCCTTGGCCTTTTCCTTTATCACATCCATGGCGCCGTAAACAATTTTTTCCGAAGCGGCCTTTTTGCCCTCGAAATTTACTTTGTTGATGAGTCTGGAAACAAGCACGGAGTTGTATCTGAAGTCCGCCGGGG
>JBDRGJ010000299.1:0-2375 GCA_043817835.1 bacterium | reverse complement strand
GATATCCGTCGAATTTTCCCCCGCCTGTTTCCCCCTGGCCGCTATTTCTCGGAATTTTCCATGTTATGTTTCGTTTTCCACTCGCCGTAGAAACCGAGGCCGACGATGATGAAAATCAATACGCACGTCGCTGTCACCCAGGCGTCATAACTCACGGGAACGACATGGGTTCCGACAATTGCAAAGATGTAATACCCTGAAATACATGCCGCATACACCCATTTGATGTGCTTCATGCGCAACCCCCTTCTGTGATCGTGCGGTCCGTCGTGTCCTGAATTTACGAATAGTTTAAATATCATAATTGAGGATTCACCTGTCAAGTAAATTAGACCAGCCGTTTTATTCCTCTATGGCAGTTCCAGCAAAACGGGTCGGCGCATGAATGATAGTGTTTTTTAGTGAACCGCCCGCTCCCCTTCGACGAAGCTCAGGGTCGCTCGACAGACGCTGACGGACTCAGAACTTTTGCCTCCGCGACCTGCGGAGGCAAAAACAGCCGTCGCTGAACGAACCGATTTGCTCTTGTGCCTCAAAGGCAAGCGGCTTTTGCCCGGGCAGAGCCTGTCCCGCCATAGCGGCAAGCGGCGGCGGATCGCCCGGGCAAAAAAGTATTGTCTGCGAATGTCTGCGGTTAATACAATTGTTTTTCAACCGAATAGATCTGAAACATCTGCTCATAGCTTGCACCAACTCTTTTGAAAATGATCCAAAAAAAACTTGCGGGAAAAATTGCCAAAACACCGGTCCTCTCAAACAGACACCTTGAACACCGGTCAATAGAATGCTATATGGCATCAACACATACAGGGAGGCTACTTGTGAAAAAACGCCTTATTTTGATTGTTTTTCTGCTGCTGATGCTGGGTGTGGGTACCCTGGTGTACCTGGGACAGCGACGGGCGAAAACCGCCGAGCTGCACTACTCGGGAACCATTGAAGCCACCCAGGCCAATCTGTCTTTCCAGATCAGCGGCAGGGTTATTGGTATTCCGGTCGATGAGGGGGTATCGGTCACAAAGGACCAAATCCTGGCGGAACTCGACCCGGAGGAGTTTGCGGCACGCCGCAACGAGGTTCTCGCCAGCCTGGTCCTGTCCAGGGAAACACTCAAGGAAATCGAGGTGCTGCTTGCGCTGTATTCGGACACGCTGCCGGCGGACGTGGAGAGGGCAGCCGCGGCGTTAAGGAGCCTCAAGGCGAATTATAATGAACTGAAATCCGGATATCGCGCCCAGGAAGTCGAACAGGCCCGTCTGGCAGTTTCCGCCGCCGAGATCACCATGGAGAAAGCCCGCAAGGACCGGGAACGTTTCAGCATTCTGTTCAGCCGGAACATCGTCTCTCAAAAGGACATGGAGAATGCCGACGTCCGCTACGAAACATTCCTCAAGGACTATGAACGCGCCCGGGAAGGTTACAACCTTCTGAAACAGGGCTTTCGCCGGGAGTCCATCGAATCGGCACAGGCCAAACTGGCCGAAGGCCGGGCGGTTTTGAAACAGGCCAAAAGCAACTTGAAGAAGATCGATGCCACCGCCGCACAGGTGGATGCCGCCAGGGCCAGGGTTCAGGCGGCTGAAGCAGCCCTGAGCCTGGCGGAGATACAGCTCCGGAACACCCGGTTAAAAACCCCCTTTAACGGCATTATCACCAGCCGCAACATAGAGCTCGGGGAAGTGGTTTCGCCCGGGCGGGAAGTTTTCTCGCTTTCCGACCTGTCCGAGGTCGACCTGAAGGTTTTTGTGGATGAAACGCAAATCGGCAAGGTGAAGCCCGGACAGAAAGTGGAGGTGAAAACCGACACGTTCCCGGACAGGGTATACAACGGCCGCGTTGCCTTCATCTCCCCGGACGGCGAGTTTACACCTAAAATTATCCAGACCCGCAAAGAACGGGTCAAGCTGGTCTACCTGGTCAAAGTCGCCATTCCCAACCCGAACCTTGAACTCAAGTCAGGGATGCCCGCTGATGCATGGTTTCAATAGTCAGGCCGACCCATCCTCGACCGCGCCCATCGACGGTTTGCCGCTCATCGAAGTTCAGGACATATCCAAAAACTACGGCTCGCTGACGGCCGTCGCCGGAGCTGCCTTCGCCGTGAGACGCGGGACCATATGCGGGCTCGTGGGATCCGACGGCGCCGGGAAAACCACGCTTTTGAGAATGATCGCCACGATGATAAAGCCCTCGGGAGGCCGGATTCTCATCAACGGAATGGACGCGGTACGGCAGCGGTCCGAAGTCAAGAATCTCCTGGGATACATGCCCCAGCGTTTCGGGCTTTACCTGGATCTGACCGTCAATGAAAACCTGGATTTTTTTATGGACATTTACGGCATTTACGGACAGGAAAGAGAAAGTCGGAGAGAAAT
>JBDRGJ010000298.1:0-3610 GCA_043817835.1 bacterium | reverse complement strand
GCGCTTCCGCCCCGGCCGCAAAAATCTGTTGCGACAAAAGGCACACGCACAGGCCTGCGGAAAAACAAATAAGAGCCTTTTGTCTTGTCATCTCTATATAAAAAGCGCGTTTTGTATGTTTTTTGGCCTTTTTGGAGACTTCGGCCTAAACCTATTGGACACTTTCCCAGCCGCCTCCGTTTAACTTTATCAGTTTTACTGTCCTGTTTCCAATTTTCTGCCCGCGTAAACGTCATCGGGGCTCACGTTCTTCTGCGCCCCGTGCGGCGTGGTATTATATACAATTATTTGGAATATGCTATGGTTTACAGGGACATGGGGCTTAATAAAGCAGTTATAAAATTCGTTTAAAATAAGTACCCGCAGCTCAAAATCCGAACTCATTCAATTACCGTTGGTTTCCGGATAGTTGCCGGCGATAATATCGAAGGTCCACAAACTCAGCAAGTAAAAAAATCGGCGCAGGGAGGGGGCCGTAAGCGGATAGGCTGAAATATGCCAGGCGACATCATAGTCTGTGTTGCGGCGATAATCCTGCCGGTATTTTTTGCTGCCGGACTGGTTCGTTTTGCCGATGCTGAGATCACAGTCCGTCCCCTGAGACTTCTGTTCGGCAACCTGCTTGTTTTAGGCCTGCTGTTGAGCGGAATTTTTCTGCTCGGGGAAACGTATTATCGCTTCATCTACGACCAGCCGGACCCTTACGGCGTCACCCGAGCCGGCAACCGCTGGTTTGTGCGGCACTTCCGGTCGAACATGCTCGGGTTCAGGGACAACATAGAGTACGACTTTGCGTTCTCTCCCGGCAGGAAAAGAGTGTCCTTCCTAGGTGATTCCTTCACGGCAGGACATGGGATCAAGGACCCGGAGGACAGGCTGGCGAATCTTGTGCGGAAGTGGACTGGCTGGGAAGTCCATATCATTTCGCAATGCGGATGGGATACCGCGCATGAGATATCGGCGGTCCAGAAACTTATCGGCATGGGTTATCAGTTTGACACGGTGGCGCTGATGTACTGCCTCAACGATGTCGCGGCGTTAATGCCGGAGCATAAAAAGGCCGGCCAATGGATATTCAGCATACTGGACACGGAAGGTTTCCTTGTACGCCACAGCTACTTTGTCAACACACTTTACTACAGGTTAAGACTGCAGCGATATCCGGAATTGGCCGATTACTATGGCTACGTCCGCAGAGGCTATGAATCGAATGTGTGGGAGAAGCAGGAACAGCAGTTGACGTTTCTCCGCGACCTCCTTGCGTCGCGAAATGCGAAGCTTGTGGTCTTGGTTTACCCGTTTTTCCACCTGCTCGGCAGCGATTATCCCTATGCGGGAGCACACGCGAAGATATCGGAATGGTGCAGGTTATCGGGCGTACCGTGCCTTGATCTGCTGGATGTGTACGGGAAGCACCATCCCCGCGAACTTATGCTGAACTCATTTGATGCGCATCCGAACGAGAAGGCGAACGCGCTTTCGGTGAAACCCGTTGTGCGCTTCATTGAAACCGCTTACCCGCAACGGTTTCCCGTCAAATGAGGCTCAGCAATCATGGTTCCGGGCCTTCCCGTACTTTCCGGCGCTTCATTAACCTGTTGCCATACTAGTTTACCGTCGCAGCCGCCGTCGGTCCGACGGTTTAATTAAAAAACAGCAGTCCAGGCCTCACTCGCTTCTTGAGCCCCTGACCGTATTCCCGCAGCCATCGCCGATGGACCTTGTGTTCCGGGCACCAGCGGGATATGAGCTTCCAGAACCTCCTGGAATGGTTCATCTCCACTAAGTGGCATAGTTCGTGGATCACGACGTAGTCGAGGATATCTGCGGGTGCCATAATCAGACGCCAGTTGAAGTTGAGATTGCTGTTTGGCGAACAGCTGCCCCAGAGACTCCGTTGATCCTTGATCGCAATGCGCTGATACCGGACGCCAATGTCCCTGGCCCAGTGCGCGACACGATCAGCCAGCACCTCCCGCGCCCGATCCCGATACCAATCTTCCAGGATCGCGCCAACTGTCCTTGGATCGTCCGGGGACAGCAGAAGACGGAGTTCCTCATCGCCCGCCTCGATCGTCGAGCGGCCGGTGGCAGGGGCTTGCTCAATCCTGAGTTCGAGATGCCTGCCCTGGTAGGAGATGCGTCTCGTCCGTGAGGCGCTCTTCACGAGTTGCCGGACATTGAAAACCTCCGGCAGGTTGTGCCGGAGGTCGGCGAGGAATTGGCGGACTTCCGCTATGATCCCGATAGGCGCGGCGCAAATATCATCAGGCATCATCTATTTTTTCCTTCCGGAATAATTTCTTCTTTCTTGGACCGTGGCATCGCTTTTATCTGTGCTTCCCGGATAAGAGCTTTGGAACGGGTCAGGCCTTCCTGCTGAAACAACAGCTTTACCGGCAAGTGAGTTCGGGTATAAGCGGCACCCTTGCCCTCACTGTGTCGCTTTATCCGCGCAGCCACATCTTTTGCTATGCCGGTATATAATGTTCCATCCCCGCAGCGGAGAATATAAACCGGCCAATCACGCTGTCGGCTTTTTTTCATCCCGCGGATCATTTTCAGGTATTTCGATTTCATGCCGAAGATGTTCCCATCGCGCCATGATGGGCATTTGTAATTATAACAAGTTGCCTGCATTTTTTTTATTGAAATTGTTATTCAACCGGCAAGATGATAGAATTACAAAGTCGTTGTTAAGTTTAAAGAAGTTCCGGTCCGTCTGTGGAATAAATTCTTACACGCATGAAAACTTTGGCCGCAAGGCACCGGAGGTTTGCGGCACGCCAGAGGCAGGCCGCAATTTAGCCGCAAGGGTGTAAAAGCAGTATCCTGCAATGTTAAAAAGTGCTGAAAAACACAGAGATATGTCCGGCGGCATGGTCCGCCGACTTTAGCGGGGTAACAGCCCCGGCCCGGATACGGGAACGGGGCGTCATAGGGGCGGCAGCCCCTTGAAGAGCACTGAGCGGAGCAATACATTTCGTAGCTCGGCTTCAGCCCCGAACGCATGGCGTGAGGGGTGCTCACTTTCAAAACGCCAGCACCACCCGACAACGCCAGAGGCCGGGAGTACGGCAGAGCCGAGGCTGAAAGTGCGGCGGATCCGACAAATTCCAATTGTCGGATCAGGTAAATGAACGGCGGCATGGACCGCCGAACCTTAAACGGGGTAACAGCCCGGCCCAGAAATTGGACGGGTGTCATAGGGGCGGGAGCCCCTTGAGGAGCACCGAGCGGAGAGATTCCTATCGGAGCGAGGCCTTCAGGCCCTGAGCAGTAGGCAAAGGGTGCGACAGATGGGCGGGTGGCGGAAAGGCAGACGCGACGGACTTAAAACCTGATTCGGGCACTTCGGACAAAATCACAAAAACTTTTTCTCGTCGAGACCCTTGGACAGGGCCTAGGTCTCATACTGCCTTTTGGACCCCGAAACACTACGTAAACACTACGCTGTTTTGACCCTTTTTTTACAATTTCCCGACGAGCTAATTTTTTCCCACCGTCTGAGAATTTTCGCAAGAAAATGGCGCGGCGAGGTCTTTCTTCCTAAATTTCCGCACTTCTGAAATCCGGGGTGCAAAAGCGCGGCCAAGCTCCTGCGGGATTG
>JBDRGJ010000297.1:0-3080 GCA_043817835.1 bacterium | reverse complement strand
GTCCAGAAAGAGATGTATGCTTTCAAAGATGCCGGCAACAGGGAACTGGCCCTGCGCCCGGAAGGCACTCCCGGCGTGATACGGGCTTACATGGAAAACTCAATGCATCAGTCCGGCGCAAATACAAAGCTTTATTATATGGGAAACATGTTCCGCGCGGAGCGGCCTCAGGCCGGCAGATTCCGGGAATTCGAGCAGGTGGGTGCGGAATACATCGGCAATCCCCATCCCGCGGCTGACGCCGAGTCTATTACCATGCTTGCGGCGATAGTCAAGTCGGCCGGGGTCAGGGACTTTTCCGTTGAAATCAACACCCTCGGCTGTAACACCTGCCGTTTGAAATACAGGGAAAGCCTGCTGACCCACCTCTGGCAACACGGAGGGAATCTCTGCAAAAACTGCCGCGAAAGAATTGAACGTAATCCTCTGCGCGTCCTTGATTGCAAAGCGGACGGACCCGGACTCTCCGCCGAAGCACCGAAAATGGAACTTTGCAGCGGATGCGCCGCTCATTTTGAAAAAGTGCAGGAACTTCTGTTAATGGCGTCCTGCGCCTTCAAGTTCAATCCGCACCTCGTGCGCGGTCTGGACTACTATACCCGCACAGTTTTCGAGATCAAATCCTCCGTGCTGGGAAGCCAGGATGCTCTGGCTGCAGGAGGCAGATATGACGGACTGGTCCGGTCCATAGGCGATGGGCCGGACGTGCCTGCCGTGGGTTGGGCACTGGGAGTCGACAGAACACTGCAGGCAGCCTTGCCCGAAGCCGGATCCGCCGCAGAAACAGGAATCTTTGTAATAAGCGCCTGCCCTGCTGCTGATTCGGCTGCTTTCAGAATACTAGATGCTTTCAGGCAGGCAGGTTTGGCGGCTGACGGAGGCTTCTTCAGCCAAAGTCTCAAATCGCAGATGCGTTCGGCTGACAGGTCCGGCGCTACGCTGGCGGTGATGATCGGAGAAGAAGAACTGAAAACATCCTCCTGCACCCTAAAGAATCTCAAAACCGGCGAACAGAAGAATGTCCCTTTGAACGCCGTTGTCGAAGAAGCAAAGCGGGAAACACCGGCAAAATAAGCAATGCAAGCAAAACAAGCAACGCAAGAAACGACAAAAAGTGAATTAAAAGCATGGAACTGTCCTGGTGCCGTTCCAGGCATTTTGCTGTTATTTGTCGTTGCTTGTGTTTTTTGCCTTGCTTACGTTTCTTGCTTTGCTTAAGTTGCTGGATTTTATGATGATGCGAACTCATCTTTGCGGAGAACTCAGGCCCTGCGACGCCGGAAAAAACGCGGCAATCTGCGGCTGGGTGCATACCTGCCGCAACCACGGCGGGGTGCTTTTCCTTGACATAAGAGACAGGTCAGGCATCACGCAGGTGGTGATAAGACCGGAAAACCAGGATTTATTCACCCTGGCGGAACAGATCCGCAGCGAATTCGTCGTACGTGCTGCCGGAACCGTGGTTCCGCGCCCTGAAGGCAATACAAACCCGAATAATCCCACCGGCGGAATAGAACTGGTGGCTGAAAAACTTGAAATATTGAACCCCTCCAAGCCGCTTCCGATGGAAGTGAACGAATACGCCGGCGTCTCGGAGGAGACCCGCCTGAAACACCGTTTTCTGGACCTACGCAGGCCCGGTATGGCGAAAAATCTCATCATAAGGCATAAAATAGCCCAGGCTGCCCGCTCCTATTTCAACGCCGGCGGATTTCTGGAAGTGGAAACCCCCATGCTGACGCGTTCAACGCCGGAAGGCGCCCGTGACTATCTGGTTCCTTCACGGGTCAATCCCGGCTCTTTTTATGCCCTTCCTCAATCCCCGCAGATGTTCAAACAGATACTTATGGTATCGGGTGTGGACAAATACTACCAGCTTGCAAGAAACTTTCGCGATGAAGATCTTAGGGCGGACCGCCAGCCGGAGCATACCCAGATAGACATGGAAATGTCGTTCGTGACGGAATCTGATATAACTGCGGTCATAGAAGGAATGTTTAAGTCGGTCTTTTCTGCGGTGGGGGAAAGTATAGATATCCCCTTTCAGTCCCTCGAATTCGAAGAAGCCATGTTGAAATACGGTACCGACAAGCCTGATTTGCGTTTCTCCATGGAAATCAGCGACTGCACCGAAATATTCCGGAAAACAGCCTGTAAGGTTTTTTCACAAGCCATTGATGCGGGAGGAACGGTAAAAGCATTCAAATGTGAAGGCGGGGCCGGATTCTCCAGGCAAACCATGGACCGCCTGACAGAAACCGCCAAGGCTGCCGGCGCAAAGGGATTGGTCTGGATTAAATTTAAGGAAGCAGCTCCCGAGTCTCCTTTAGTCAAATTCTTTTCACAAAATGAACTGGACAGTCTGAAAAAAATTCTCTCGGTAAAAACAGGCGACGCGGTATTCGTCGGCGCAGACAAGCCATTTACAGCATCCGCATTCCTGGGGGCGGTGCGCAACGAACTCATAACTGAAGTCAAGCTCAATCCCTCGAAGAAATGGACTTTTCTGTGGGTAAGGCATTTCCCGCTGCTGGAATGGAATGCCGGTGAGAACCGCTGGGATGCGACACACAATCCCTTTACCGCGCCGGTCGAAGATGATATCCCTAAACTGGACACCGACCCCGTCAACATACGCTCACGCCAATATGATGTCATCCTGAACGGTGTCGAACTGGGCTCGGGCTCGATAAGAAATCATCTGAGACCTCTCCAGGAAAAAATTCTCGGGCTTATGAAGTACAGCAGGGAAGAATCGCAGCAGCGTTTCGGAATGCTGCTGGACGCATTGGAGTACGGCGCGCCTCCCCATGGCGGAATAGGCATAGGCCTGGACAGGCTGGCGGCTCTTATCTGCGGCGAAAATTCCATACGGGAAGTAATCGCATTTCCTAAAACCAACAAGGGCATGTGCCTTTTGAGCGGCGCTCCGGGGCCCATGGATCCGGCACAACTCCGGGAACTCCATCTTAAAATAGTGGATTAAAGAAGTGAAGCGTGAGGGGTTATGTGTTAGGAGTCAAAAATGGAGCCCCACGGGCATGCCCGTGGTCTTCTGCGTAGGCGGATAAAGAAATCCG
>JBDRGJ010000296.1:0-3924 GCA_043817835.1 bacterium | reverse complement strand
GCGGCATCTGTCAGGATGTTTTGAACATGAAGATCAACGGCCAGGATATATATTTTTCATATAATCCCTCTTCAGGGACAATCGTCTGGCTGGATTCAGCGACCATGACACCGTCTATCCTGGCTCCCGGAAGCTACAGCGTGCTGGCCGAGGGAGGGGATTATGCGGGATACAAGGTAAACCGCGCATGGAGTTTCACGGTGTCGGCTTCCACTACGGATCATTCAGCCCCTGCCATAGCCCAGAAATCGCCCATAGGCATGGCCGGCTCCGATTTGCCGGAAATATCGGTAAGGGTTTTCGATAACCAGAGCGGCATAGTGGCCGCCAGCATAGTCATGACGCTCGACGGAGTCGCGGTGGTGGATTCTTCAAATATCGGGACGCATTATGACCCGTCGGACGGAACGGTATCATACACGCCCGCTTTCGCTTTTATTCCGGGGACTCCTCATACCGTTACGATAACCGCCAGGCATTGGGCCTCTTTTCCTGCGGACAAAATCACTTCTTCGGACGTCTGGGCATTTAACGTGCCATGAAAAAACTCATCCGAACCGGTTCGGCATATCGCCGGCACGCCGGGTACACGCTGGTGGAATTGCTTATAGCGATAGCCATACTTGGGATGATTTCCGCCGGTTTTGCGGCCATGTTGCGCTATTCCACCAAGGCTACGATAAAAGCAACCAACCAGGGACAGGCACAGGAAGACGTCCGCCGGGGACTGATGATGATGGAGCAGGCCCTGGTGCATGCCAATCAGATTAACGTGGCATCTTCAACGCTGGTGGAATTCGTCTGCGACATGGACCAGAGCCGGTTTTATGACCCGAACGTGGACAATGACGGCGACGGCATCCCGAATCACAGGGACGGAGACAGGGATAACGACGTGATGCTGCTTATGCCCGCGACCGCCCAATGGCAGGTCGGATACAACCTTAAGGATGACGATGAGGACGGCGACGGGATGACGGATGTAAGGGAAAGGATATATCTGTCCGGCAAAGAAGTGCTCATGGATACCAGCATCAATGAAGAACCGTGGGGAAACAGGGTGGTCAGGCTGGCCGCCAATATTTCCACTTTCACGCTGACTTATTTAGGCAACAAGGCCAATCAGCTCGGCAGAATGATAGACCTGGGCGATGACGGAGTATCCGGCACAGGCGATACCGGCGAAAACGACGGCATAATAACCGCAAGAGAGATGGACTGGGTTCAGGCTCCTGCCGGGATGGGAGACCGCAGCGGTTCCACGGATACGGCCAATGAAAGGCGTTATATAACCTCCATCCGCATATTCATCGGCGCGGATCGAAACAATGACGGCAATCCGGAGTACACGGTTGAAACAGATGTCTATCCTCCGCTTCTTCCGCTCAAGAGCCGCTAGGGCACATGCGGCGTGCAAACTCCCGTTGATGGGCATCACTGCATTTATGAGGCAGGCTTTCTTGAGAGCTGCGTCCCGCATCCGCCTTGGCCGCGTCCTATGGACACGTCCGCAGGCAGGCGGGCAAGCCCGGCCAGGGAGACCGGGGTCTTGTTTCGGATGCGGCCATGGATCGGGGCAGGCGCTTATCATGGCCCTGCTGATGGTGCTTTTTGCCCTGCCTGTAGGAATAACTTTTTACAAGTTTGTAACCCAGACCATGAAGACTTCCATGCAGGAAAAAAGGCAGAAAACGGCGGCAGAAATAGCCAATGACGTGATAATGGACTACATGAGACAATTTTCACAGAGTCCCTCAGGGGATCATTATGCTTTGGACACGCTGGAAAGACCGCAGACCTTCTACTCATCGGGCTTTTCAACGGTGACGGTCATCCCTGATTCGATTAATAGAACCGTTTATCTGAAGGCTCAGGGCAGCTACGGCACCCAGTCCAAACCGTTGGCACGTAAAACTCTGGAAGCCCTCATCCAGTTCGCTTCGGATATCACACAGTACGGCACCATGCTGAACGGGCCTTTTACCATATCCGCCAGCAACGTGACTTATGACGGCGGCCTATGGTTCAACGGGAATCTCAAAGTGACCGGCAGCAATGTGCGTTTCAGGGGCGGGCCGCTTGTGGTCAACGGCAATGTAACCGCTCCGGCATCAGCCGTGCTGGACGGGGACCTCTACTACAGCGGAGGCAGTGCCGGAAATCTTACGGTGCTTGGCATGAAATATAATTTCACGCCTCCCACCAGCTGGCCGGTGTTGGACTTCAACTATTACGACGCGCACTATACTTATAAAACGACTTCAAACAGAACCGTCATCTTCAATTCCACCGGCACTTTCACCGTGGTGGGCGTTGGGATGTATCCCATTCCGGCTGCAGGAGCCATCATCTACGGAGAAAACTGCAATCTGACGATAAGGGGGATTGTAAGCGGCAGGGTCACCGCGGTGGCATACGGAGCCATAGGGTCCGGCACGCAGGGCAACATCACCGTAAACGACAACCTTTATTATGCCGGGGCCAGTTCAATAGCGGCCAGCGCCCAGTGTTCCTTCGCGGCCATGGCCCGCAACAGCATAGCTTTTTCCAAAACAGGGGCAGACCTGCTGGTTGCAGGGGTTTATTTTGTGGAGCAGGGTACCAGCAATATGTCCATGACCGGCTCAACAGGCAGGATATTCAGGCTTTACGGCGTAAGAACCCAGGGCATAAGCGTAAGCGGCTTCACCGGTGGAAGGGAACTGCATTATGATGCCAATCTCCGGTCATTTCCCCCACCCGGGCTTCCGGAACGCGCCCTCCTGGTCAACTGGAAATTGCACTGATTCTGATAATCACTGCGGCCACGGCCCGGAGAAATCACTGAACGGGGGAAACAAATATTTTTTTCAGCCTTCCATCGCCTCCTTTTGCTATTATTCCTGAAATGATGCGCCTTTCCGTTGCTTTCAGCCTTCCGGCCAATAGGAGCCTCGGTCTGGCAGACTCGCCGCAGTCCGGCGATGGTGACTGAACTGCAGTTGAATTTGTTGAAAAAACGCCTTATACTTACTTGTGAGAGGCATGCGGCTTTTTGAAAATTCCGCGATGCTTTCACCTGATATTATGCACCTTAAGCTTAAATCGTCAAAAGGAGTGACGCTTATCGAACTGATGATTGCGTCAGCCATTTTCACTGTTGGCGTACTGGGATTGATAAGTTCTTTCTCCTTTATCAATCAATCCATCCAGAAATCCAAATCCAAAAGCCTTGCTTCCAACGTAGCGCAGGAAAAAATCGAAAACCTCAAAAACCACACCTACGCCAGGCTGATAGTGACAACCGACACAGCCGCATCGGCTTGCGATGCGTCGCTGCTTTATGACACGGGATATTTCCCGAAAGAAACAATTAATGTGGGGGGCATACCTTTTGAAAGAGCCGTTTATATAAGGAAAGTATCGGAGACTTCCGGCGGCGACCTGGAATACAGAGGCTGGGATGACCCGGACACCGGGATGAAGGAAGTGCTGGTGCACGTATTCTGGAAGGTGGGCAACACCTGCCAGACGCTGTCATTGAGGAACCTCAGGAACGATCCGGCCCGTCTAGCGGTCGATGCCTCATTCGGCGGCCATGTCACGTGCAGCGGCGCAGACCTCGAGAATGCCCGGGTTAAAGTCCTGCAGAATCCGTCCTGGGGCGCTTACACAAATTCGTCAGGGATTTATTCGTTCTATGTGGCGGAAGGGACATATACGCTTAGCGTAAGCAAGGACGGCTATTTCCCCCAGACAATGCCGGATCTTACTGTAGTCGGCGGCGGGACCAGCGGCCAGGATTTCGCGCTGGTGCGCATGGACTCGGGGACAATAGTCGGGACCGCATGGGTAAATGACCGCCTCCTGATAAGCCAGGTGGTCGGAAGCAGCGTCTCCGGCGCGGTTAACCAGATGGAAGAGCACACGTCTGAACTCCAGTCA
>JBDRGJ010000295.1:0-6797 GCA_043817835.1 bacterium | reverse complement strand
CATAAGCATTCACAGCAGATGATGAAGATTGATTTAGAATCCTTAAAAACTGCCGTTCGATATAAGCAGGATTATTTAAGGCGCATTAAGGAGGCAACTTATTATGAAACCTAAAAACAAGTTTAAAACGATCTCCGATCGTGAAATGGAAAACCCCGACTTTAGGAAGCATTTTGAGGAAACCTGGCCCGGCTTCCAGCTTGAAGTCCGGCTCCTTAACGCCCTGGAGCGGAAACATTGGTCATATTCAGACCTTGCTAAAGTCATGGGCACCCAAAAAAGCGGAATCTCCCGGGATTTAAAAGGCGGTGGTCTCCAGTCCGCCTCCATCGCCCGTATTGCAAAAATATCCGATGCCCTGGGGTTGAAGTTTTTTCCCCTCTGTATTTCCGCGAAAGAAGCAAAACTAATTCTTCCGTTTATTAAAAAACAAGCCGCTGTTTATAAACTACGCCCATCCTGATTGGCCGATCCGAAGATCCCCGCCTGGCTGGGTAAACCCGGCCTGGTATATCTATTCTCTTGGCGTTAAACTATTTTTATCGGTATTTAGAACCTGAACTCAAAGGCGATGTGGATTATTTTCTGATACTTTTGCCATAGTTATTGCCCATACACTCTGCCAAACTATTCATAAGACGTGATGTCAAACGAACCTTCAGCCGAATAGGAGGCTTGCACATGGCCCCTGACCAAATTGAGGATCTCTACAAGGCGCTCCGCGATGACCCGCGCCTTCAAAAGAATTGGGAGCGGAACCAGCCGCGGATTGACCGGGCGCTTGAGGCTATTCTAATCGTAAGGACTCCAAGGGAAGCAGCCACAGCCTGCCTTTTGGCCTGCAAGCTCCGGTTTGAACCCGCCGCAGCGGCTTGCCGGCTGCCGGCGCTTGACAATGAGCTCATTTCCTGGGCTAGGACCCAGAAGCAGGGAGGGGCGCGGCTGGCCAACATAGTAGAGGGAAAGACCCCCGCGGATGAGGAAGCCAGGACTGCTGCGGCCTGCGCCCTGATGTATTACCGAAATAGAGCTGAGGGGAATGACCTTGTCAGGCTCCCCTGGACTCACGCGGGACTCACGCGACTCGGCGCGGCGGCGCCGGACAGTGTGATTAATCCGGCTTTAAAGCCCACCCAGGCGGCGCGGGCGGCGGAAGGCCTGCCGCGACTGGCGGCCCTGATAAATTCTCCCCCAGCCGTGGAGGGAGACGCTCTTCGCGCCCGCCTGCGGGATATTCCGGGCCTGGGGCCCGAACGTGCGGATGCGGTGGGCTGCTTTGCATTCCGGCGGTCGTGGCCTATTGTGGACGAATATCTATGGCAGTTTCTACTCAGGCATCAGATTATTGGGCCTGAAGCCGCAAAGGTTTCCGGATACGATTGCCGGCGGAAGCTTTTTGAGCCCCATTGGCAGCGGCTTCTTGCGGCGGGCCTGGGCGACCCGACTGAGCTGGCCGCAACGCTGTACCTTTGGGCGGATGAGGCGCAACGATATGGTTTTTCCTATAATTTAGGTGAAGCAACCTAGCAAATGCCGCGCGTTAATTAAAAGGAATCTATGACTGAAAAGAAAGTTGTTGTTTTTTCGCGTTATGATGACCCGGTCCGAAACAATCCCATGGGCATCGTCAAGAAAATGTTCGGATACACATATAAGCCATTCAGAGGGATGCCGGCCATTCTGCCGGATGAGGTTGGCGCACTTTCTCTGTGGACTCGCGATCCAAAGAACATTCTTGCGGAACCCGCACTGCAAGAAGGGATAAGAGAATACAGGCGAAAGGGTGTCCTTGTTGAATTGCAGATTAGTGTGACCGGTTTCGGCGGCCGATTTCACTTCCTTGAGCTGGATGTCCCCACTCCGGAAGACGTTGCGGACACCGTCAAGAAGATTATTGAAGGAGAACTGGTTGATAGAACGCTGATAAAAATCAGAATAGATCCGGTGTATTCTGTCCGTTTAGACTTAAAAACTGGTGGCTGCGTTATAGTGAGCAATATGAGCAAGGAGCTTTTCGCCCATATCGCCGGCCTTTTCGCACCGCTCGGAGTAAGACGTTTTATCACGTCGCATCGCGATATCGGAAATTATGATTCGAAGAAGGAGCGAATAGCGGAGCGGTTTCGTCTGTTGGGGATGCCGGTCATTGAGGATGCCAAGGATGAGGTGATAAAGTTCTTTCAATCGGTTCTGCCTGTTTTCAGCGGGGTGGATTTTGGCTTATGCGCGAATCCGCCTTATACGAGCCTGCCCTATCAGCCATGCATCGCCAATGATTACTATACCTGCAAATGTCCCGACCTAATCTTGTCAAACAAGCGGAATGAAGACCCCAACCGCCCAGGTTGTACATGTTTCAAGGGGGTGGCTTCTATTTCGGATAAAGCCTGCTACTCCTATGCACGCGGATGTGTTGTCTGCTATAGCCAGCGAGAGGGGCTTGGAAAAGCAGGGGAGAGATTTAAAAAGGAACTGGAAGAATTTAAGGCCGATCCTGCGGCCTACACCACAGGATTCCCGCAGCCCTACGCTGAGATGTGCCGCACCCATGAGGGCTGTTGAACATGAATTTGGGAGGGTGAAAATGTTAAAAGCGGAGGTATTATGTTGAAACTACCTGAAAATATCAAGAAGCGACTTCTCGAAGAGAAGATATCACTTTTTCGGCTCAGGGTTGATGACAAGGATGTTGTAGCTTTAGGAATTCCGAAAGATGTGCTCACCGTTGAGGTCGTACCGTTAAAAATGACTTATGGGATCAAGTTCATCTTGTTTGACACGTGTATAGCTCTCGTTTTAAAAATAGAGGACCAGCCTGGCAATCCCTGTTATTTAGACCATTATTTAAATCCCTCTAGTCCTCAAACTGTGAAAATACTGGAGCATCTCGCTTCGGATGGGAATTTTGGGCTTCTCGTCTACGATCCCCTGGGGGAATGTCTCCATCTGAGCCGTCTGCCACTTAGCTTCGGGACATTGGCTGGAGTCCAACAGATCCTCAATCGTCTGCCACTCAGCCTACTACCGCAGGCTTTTAGCGCTGGCACGGCAAATGTGCAGAGTCGGCACAATCCGGAAGAACTCTGGGACAACACTACACTTTGATCGAGGTGCCAATGCTTAGAAAGCGAACCCAGAAAGCCAGCATCTTGGAGGCCATACTCAGTGAGAAGAAGCCTGAGAATCACCTTTTCTTTCCCTATTTCTTCAAGAATTCAAGCATGGATCCCAAGAAGCCGGTCTTAGCTTTCAACGGAGAATCTTTATTTGACTCATTGCCGCGAGGCGCAGAGCTTAGGCCATACTCAAGCATTGAGGTGTGGTTGATGGAGGTGGCGGTTCGGTTTACATACTTTGATGGCATGTTCGGGACTCACTTCATTTTTGATCTCACGCGGGTGGCTTGGTTTGTTGAACAAGCCCAGGAGCTTCTTGCTGAGCCTGCAAAATTGACAGACAATCGCTTACGAATCACTCAGGAGACCCCCGGATTAGAGGGGTTCCCAAAACCCCCGCTCAATCCACCTAAAACAGCGCTGGGCTCCGTGCGAGAAAATCATGTGATTCTCCAGACACTATTGGCATCAAATGAAAAATTAGAGACGTTTGACGACTTCTCTTGTGAAAATTGTGGTGCAAGGGTCCATATTCAATTGGCAAATGGCAATAAGAATAGTGATGACACTGACCACTCGATAGTTGTGAATTTCGCCAACGTCATCCCCATTGTGGAAGAGCAGCGAATTGAGTGTCCGAAATGTAGAAAGAAAGTGGTGGGGAATGATTGGTGGACGAGCTGACATCAACGAGTCGTGTTATCCCGCTGTTGAGCAGGTGTCTCGTTGGACTTCCAGAATCTTGATTCCAAAAATAAGGGTCTTCAGTATTCCGTCCCGTAGCGGGGTTTCTCGCAGGTTGCGGCATTCGTCCTCCGCGCGGCGATAGTGTTTGTCAACAAGGCGGACCGACTCACTTTCAGCCTGGTATGCTGCCATCGTGATGCAGTTGGTCGGGTGTTTGCGCTCGGTGAACAGACGGACCACCTGTCCGTCAAATGCCGGCGGTCTTGTAAAAATAAAAAAAAGCTCTTGACTATCGTTCACTTTTATGTTAACCTATTATAGGACAATAAAATGTATTTAAAGAAAGAAAACTTTGTCTATTACATAGGGCGGTATTTTACAGCCGAGTGGTATTATATGGAGGATAGCAGACTCCCTGGCTTGGGATATTACAAAGAACTCGGGATTAATGACAGGGTGCGCTTTTACCAAATCGTGAAACTTTATTGCGATTCCCCTTACGGCACATTATTGCCGACGAAGTTCTATCGCATTGAAGATAAGGTGAACAGGATATACGCTTTTAAGCCGCGTGATGAACGGTTTTTTAATTTCACGACCGAAGGCGCCAAGGTAATCATCACCAACGCCTATCATAAGCATTCACAGCAGATGACGAAGATTGATTTAGAATCCTTAAAAACTGCCGTTCGATACAAGCAGGATTATTTAAGGCGCATTAAGGAGGCATCTTATTATGAAACCTAAAAACAAATTCAAAACGATCTCCGATCGTGAAATGGAAAATCCTGACTTTAGGAAGCATTTTGAGGAAACCTGGCCCGGCTTCCAGCTTGAGGTCCGACTCCTTAACGCCCTGGAGCGGAAACATTGGTCATATTCAGACCTTGCTAAAGTCATGGGCACCCAAAAAAGCGGAATCTCCCGGGATTTAAAAAGCGGTGGCCTCCGGTCCGCCTCCATCGCCCGTATTGCAAAAATATCTGCCGCCCTGGGGTTGAAGTTTTTCCCCCTCTGTATTTCCGCGAGAGAGGCAAAACTAATTCTTCCGTTTATAAAAAAACAAACCGCTGTTTATAGACTACGCCCGTCCTGATTGGCCGATCCGAAGATCCCAGCCTGACTGGATAAACCTGGCCTGGTATATCTATTCTCTTGGCGTTAAACTATTTTTATCGGCATTTAAAACCTGAACTCAAAAGCGATGAGGATTATTTTCTGATACTTTTACCATAGTTATAACCCGTACGCTCTGCCAAAATATCTACAAGGCGTAATGTCAAACGGACCTTCAGCCGAATATGAGGAGTCTTGCACATGGAACCAAACCTAATTGAGAAGCTCTACAAGGCGCTCCGCGATGATCCGCGCCTTCAAAAAGATTGGGAGCGGAACCAGCCGCGGATTGACCGGGCGCTTGAGGCTATTCTAATCGTAAGGACTCCAAGAGAAGTAGCCACAGCCTGCCTTTTGGCCTGCAAGCTCCGGTTTGAACCCGCCGCTGCGGCTTGCCGGCCTCCGGCGTTTGACAATGGGCTCATTTCCTGGGCCAGGACCCAGAAGCAGGGAGGGGCGCGGCTGGCCAACATAGTAGAGGAAAAGACCCCTGCGGATCAGGAAGCCAGGACTGCGGTGGACAATTCCACTTCCTTGAGTTGGATGTTCCCACTCCAAAGATCACGCCCTCTGGCCGCCGTCGGCGGCCAGGCCCGCGCCAACAACAGCGGTCTTGCCAGAATAAGATTTTTTGACAAAGCGGTATGACACCCATGTTAAGGGAAACACCTTGTCTAGTGACCTTGTCGAGTGATTTGACAAAGAATATCGGTATTGATAGATTAAGTGAAAAGGTCATTTTATCTTAAAAAATGTGAATGGAGGATATTTATGGCACAAAAGCAGCCGTGGACTGAGGAAAAGATAAATCAAGCCTTCGAATCTCTGAAAGCAGAACTTGGTCGCACACCTAAGGCTAAAGAGTTTAGGAACAGACATAGTGGCGCATATAAGGCTATCTTAAATAGTGCATATAAAAAAAACATCTCCTCATGGAAACATTATCTTCACGAAAAACACCTTTGCGGAAAGGATTGTCATTGTTATAGTATACTTGATGTTCTCTTAAGGGATGTGAAATAGTCTCTTGCGCCATGGTGGCAGCGGTTTGTTGCACGCGCAGGAGGGTGGATGAGTAGATGGCGTCCAGCGGGATCTTCTCGCTTGAAGCGCCGATTTGGCAGGATTGCCTATAGGCCGGGGCACCCGACAAGGGATGCGAGGACGGCGGTTTGTAAGTGCCCCTAATCTGCCAGGTGATCGAGGTTTAATCCGGCTTTAAAGCCCACACAGGCGGCGCGGGCGGCGGAAGGCCTGCCGCGACTGGCGGCCCTTTTAAATTCCCCCGCCGGCGCGGAGGGAGACGCTCTTCGCGCCCGCCTGCGGGATATTCCGGGCCTGGGTCCCGAACGTGCGGATGCGGTGGGCTGTTTCGCATTCCGGCAGCCGCGGCCTATTGTGGATACCCTTGACAAATAGTAGTTTATAAGCTACTATATACCAGGAGGCATATGGATGATATTGCGCCGGTAACGGTTTTATACTACCAGACGAATTCCGGTCGGTGTCCTTTCAGGGATTGGCTGGATTCTATGGGAACCGGGACGCAGAAGATGGTGGATATACGATTAACACGGGTTCGCCGGGGGCTTTTCGGCGACTCTGAATATCTGAGAAATGGTGTTCATGAATTAAAGTTTGATGTCGGCCCTGGTTACAGGATATATTATGGCAAAGACGGCAAAACCGTGGTTATTCTGTTGTATGCCGGCCATAAAAAGCATCAGTCCGCTGATATTGACGCCGCCATCAGCTTCTGGAAAGACTATTTGAGGAGGACGCGAAAATGAAACCCGCAATCAGTTACCATGATGATTTGCTCAGGCGGCTGAAAGATCCGGAATACGCCGCCGCTTATCTGAACGGCTGCCTTGAGGA
>JBDRGJ010000294.1:0-2624 GCA_043817835.1 bacterium | reverse complement strand
ATGGCCTTCGCGAAGGCCATTGGCCGCTTGCTCCATAGCTGCCATGGACGAGGCACAGGCCGCGTCCACCGTGAAATTCGGGCCGTTTAGGTTTAAAACGCTGGCCACCCTTCCCGCGGTGACGTTTGAGAGTTCGCCCGGCATTGTGTCCTCGGTTATGACCGACAGCGACGATGATATTTTTTCGTCAACCTCCTGCAGAAGGGCGGTACTGGAATCCCGGGACATGGCTGAAAACGCTTTTGTGCGGCTGAGAATATCGTTATAGTAAGCCTTATAAACGCGCAGATCGGTCTCCTCTTTGCGCATTCCCCCCATGGCGTTGCCCAGTATGACAGCCACCATTTCCCTGTTGAAGGGTTTTTTATGGTAGCCGGAATCTTCAAGGGCGGCTACGGATGCCTCTATGGCCATGTGTTGAAGGCGGGCCATATGTGCGGCGACCTGGGGCGGAATCCTGTGCCTTATGGGGTCGAATTTGAATCCTTCTATGAACCCGCCTATTTTGGAGTAGGTCTTGTCCGGGGCTGAGCGGTCAGCATCGTAGTAAAGCCGCCAGTCCCAGCGGTCCTGAGGCACCTCTATTATGCTGGACCTGCCCTCAATTATGTTTTTCCAGAAAGCATCCTTGTTCAGGGCGCCAGGCATGATGGCCCCGATTCCTATAATCGCTATTCTTTCAAGATTTTTAAGGTCTTTCATATTGGGATATGGCACTCCTCCGGCTTAAAGTTAAGTATAAAATCACTTTTTTGTTAATTAGGGGAAAAACAGGCCCTATTGCGGGTCTGCAAGGTCGGATTACATGAATTTTATTCTACAAAATAAGACGCCTGAAACAAAATTCAGGGTGAGGTCAGCGGAGCAATCTCAGCAGGTAGACAGTCCCCCCTGTTCCGGAAAGCGGTGTGGCATATTTTGCTTCGCCTATCAGAAAAAAAGGCGCCGGCGGCGGGCTGAAGGATAGAACTGCCCGGTAATTGCCCATTGTCTGCCATTCCCATTCGCCTGTCATGCGCAGGGGCTTAAGGGATTTGAGCTTTTTCATGTTTTTCTCATAGTTGAATGAGGCATTGTAGTCGAATCCGCCGGCCGTTTCCTCAGGGCTTATCCCGGCTTTAGCGGCTGAGGCCGCCGCTTTCCACTTGGCTTCATTCCAGGCGAAATAGTCGGTTGTGCCGGCCCAGCTTAATGCTGCGGCCAGCACAAGGAAAGTCGCTGAGACCGGCATTGAGAACTTCATCCGTGTTCCGGCAAAGGCCGCTGCTGCAAGGAGCCAGGGAAAAAGGACCAGCATGTAGCGGTCGAAGAACTTCATCCCCAGCAGGGAGAAGGCGAACTGGGAAGCGCATACGAAAAACAACAGGCGCAAAATCCTTTTCACAGCCGCGCCGCTTTCCCTGTCCGCTATGAAGCAGGCGGCAAGCAGAGCTGCGGCCGATAAAATTCCGAGCACGGTCGAGCAGAGCCGGAACCATCCCATGCCGAATATCCCTGCAGCCTTAAATTGCTCTCCTCCAAGGGTCAGTGTTCCAAGTCCGGTGGCGTTCAGGGTGTTCTCCAGCCAGGGCATCGGGCCTTTTAATGCCGCATATATTGTGCATGCCGAAACCAGCGCTGCTACGGACAGATATGCGCCTGAACCGAGACTGAAAGGGCTCTTGCGCCGGATGAACTGTCTGAAACCGGGGAAAAAGCCGGCCGAAATCGGAAGCAGGAAAAAACCTGTTTCCGCAGCCGCGGCGAGAGTCCTTTCCAGCACGTCCGAAAACAGCCTGCCGGGTGAGGCCAGGTGTTTGAGGGTTGCTGCAAAAACGTAATTTTCAGACACCCAGGTGGGCCCGTGGACGAACTTGAACCATAGCGCGTGCCCTGCTATTGTCAATGCCGGCAGCAGCCATATCCTGAGCAGGGTTTTTCTGCTCAGGTTGAGGCTTTTGTCCGACAAAAGGAGAAGAGTGTAGCCGAATGGAAGGAAAAAACCTATCTGCCTTGTAAGATAACAGGCGCATGATGAGACGGCAGCGGCCCATAACCAGATTTCAGCTCCGCTTTTCAGGTGCCTGGCGTACAGATAAAGCGAAAGAATGAGCCAGAAAAGGTAAGGAACGTCGGTCATGAAAGAATTGGACAGCAGAAAATAGACAGGGCTGAAGGCCAGTGTTGCTGCGGCAAGCCAGGCAAGTTTATTATCCGCCTCAAGTTCCTTCAGGAGAAGGAAAAAGAAGAAAATAGCTCCGGAGGCCAGAAAAAGGGTGGAAAGGCGCAGGACTCCGTAGTTAAAACCATGTATTCCGGTCCAAAGTGTTCCCCAGAGAATGTGGGTTATCTGCGTGGCTGCCGCCCAATCGCACAGGACAAGGCCGTCTCCTGCAAGCAGGTGCCTGACCGGTATTGCGTAGGCCCAGTCGTCGTTTAAGGGAAAATTGAGTTTCCATGAGCTTATGGAAGCCGCAGCAATAATAAGGAAAAGCGTCGGAACGGCAAGCGCGGCTGCAAGGTTTTTCTTCATTTTTTAACCGACGGCGTTCCGGTTTCCGCATGTGCCGTGAGCGGAAACGTCAGAGCGGCCCATACCACAGCCGTTGCCATGCCGATCGCCGGATAAAGGGCTCCGGGTATGG
>JBDRGJ010000293.1:0-6692 GCA_043817835.1 bacterium | reverse complement strand
CTGCGGCGGCTGGAAAAGATGGGGATGGGGCATGTCTGCGACTTTGAGAGGTTGCTTCCTGCTCTCTGTTGTTACGGCAATGATACTTCTTGCAAACGGTTCAGAATCCAGTTACTCAGCTTTTCAGATTATAATCGGATGGCTTGCCACAATGCCCGTCGCCTTATTTGAAGAAGCGGCTTTCAGGTCCCTGCTGTTTCTCTCCCTGCGCGAGCAGATGTCTCCACTTAAAGCAGCCCTCCTCTCTTCCCTGATATTTGCCGTGTTTCACATCGAAGCCCAGCCTGTTTATGGATGGCCAGACATCTTTGTCTACGGTCTGGGCGCATGCGCCGCATTGCACAACGGCGTCGGACTGGCATGGCTGATATTGTCGCACCTGCTGGTGGACGGAATCTGGTACCATTTCAATATCATCGGCCACATATCCCTCAAGGTATTGTTAGTCCATAGAATCACCGTATTGGTGACGATTATTGTGTCGATTGTCCTGCTCTGGAAGAAAACCCACGCCGATAGCGCCTGAAATATACCATCCGGGGGGGAGCGGGGAATACGGGAGACGTTCTGCGAATGTTCAGAAAAGCCAGCGGATTGCGCCGAAAGCAGGGTTTACACGATGCGGCCGCAACCGCCGCATATTGATATAATAATCTGTACTGTGCTGACAAACCGGAGATTTCCTTGAGTTTTTCTGAAATAATGGGAGATAAAACATGAAACTGTTTGTCATGGCAATTATTCTGGTTCTTGCGGGGTGCTCCGGCAAGTCCGCTGAAACGGAAGTCAAAGCCGGACGTACCGACACGGCATCTGCGCATGCTGATAATGTATCTGCACATGCTGACAATGCAGCCACACGCTACGTTAAAAACCTGTCCGGCAGCATGGATAAGGCAAAAAATGTGAAAGAAAAAGCGAATCAGGCGACTGCCCTGCAGCAGAATGATGTCCAGGAAGCCCTTGGCAATTAAAAACTTCTGCCGTTAATCCCCGACACATCAGGAACCGGCCGTCTATTTATGAAATTCATAGCCGACTGCATGCTGGGCAGGCTGGCCAAATGGCTGCTGATACTCGGATACGACACCGTATATTTCAAAGACGGTTCAAAGCCTGATTCAGCGATAGTACGCAAAGCACTCCGGGAAAAACGGATATTCCTGACCCGTGATACCGGAATCCCGCACCAAAAAAAGCTGAAAATGATGGTGCTCAGAGAACAGCACTTTGACGATCAGCTTATGAAGCTCAAAAAAGAACTGCGGCTATCCCCCGCTCCAAGACTTTTCTTCTCCCGCTGCATCGGATGCAATGTCCGCCTTGAATCTGTGCCCAGAAAAACCGCCCTGCTGAAAGTCCCCCCAAAAGTCAGGGGATTGAAAACCCGCTTCCGCCGCTGTCCGAAATGCCGTAAATTCTACTGGAGCGGCACGCATGTCCGGAACGCGATAATGCAGCTTAACCGCATCAGAAAACGCCCGGGGTCAGCGGGAAACAGTCGTTAAAAAAATTCTGATCTATCTGTCTTTGGCGGGTTTCTTTTTGGCAGGAGACACACTTTCTTCCAGCAGGGAAATCTTTCCGAATTCGCCGTCATAGCCCGGGGTTATCGAGACTTTGCCCTCCCTTATCTTCCTGATCGCCGGGGCGAGAAGGTCCAGTCCGGCAGCCCGCATCTGCTCTACAGGAAGGCTCCGCAGAATATAAAGCTCGCTCCCGAAAGAGATTAAAAGCCTTTTATACTCCCTGTCCACCCTGACGCCGGCCGCCCCGACTCTGAGAATTTCCCCCAACACTTCCTTCAGGGGTATAAGATTTTCGTATGCCGCTGCGCCCTCCGGCTTTTTCCCTCCGCTGCGGTCAGCCAGTTTTTCCACCCGGTGCAGAACGCCCACGGTTACGGGCCTCCCGCATTCGGGGCAAAGGCCTTTGCGTTTCATGGTCTCTTTAGGCAGAAGGCGCGCTTTGCATTTGCGGTGCCCGTCCGCATGATACTTTCCCTCTTCCGGAAAAAACTCCAGGGTTTTGAGCAATTTGGACGGACCGCATTTCCGGATTGCGGAGAATATCGAGTCGTATGAAAGCTCCGCATCAAAAATATTGGCTTCCCTGGCGAGCTTTCCGGGAGAATGCGCGTCCGAGTTGGAGATAAGCGTTATTTTATCCAGCGCGGACAGCCGCCAGTTCATGGGAGGGTCGGATGAAAGCCCTGTCTCTATCGCAAAAATATGAGGGGTCAGGTCTTCGAAGCATTCCTCGAGGGAATCAAAGCCCGACTCTGAACCGAAAACCGAAAAATGCGGCGTCCATGCATGGGCCGGGACAAGATACGCCCTGTCCGATATTTCAAGTATTATGGAAAGAAGGTCTTTTGAATCCAGGCCCAGGATGGGCCTGCCGTCCGAATGCAGATTCCCTATCTTTTCAAGGCGGGCATTTAGCCTTTTCACGGCTTCAAAAGAGGGCGCGTAAACGAGATTATGGACTTTCCGCACGCGGCCGTTCTTTTTATATATTGAGCTTATCTCGGTGCCAAGCAAAAAACGCACTGGAGCCCTGCATTTTTCAGGCACCTCCTTATCCATGCGGGCGGCGATGCCGGCCTTTATCTTAAAAAGCCCGGGCTCGGCCGGTTCCAGATTTTCCCTGAGCTCTCCCAGCCATTTGGCATGGGTAAAATCGCCTGAGGCGACCGCTGTTATGCCTTTAAGCTGGCACCACTGATAAATAATTCCGGGTTTAAGCTGCCTGCTGCATGCCCTCGACAGGTGGGAATGTATATGCAGATCCGCTACGAATTCCATGAACTCATCAATGCGCCCGTCTCCTTCTCAACCGCGTCCAGAACCCGGCAGCTCTCGACAACTGCGGCCATGGCGTTATGGTCCGCGTAAAGCGGCCTGTCCTCTTCAAGGTGCGCCACTGATCTGCGTATCGCGGCGTGCGCTGCGCGCGTGCCTTTGCCCGGCGTAAAGGTCCGGAAATCCAGGGCCTGGGCCGCAGCTATCATTTCAATGGCCAGAACGGTCTGGGCATTGTCTAGTATCTGCCTGGTTTTAAGCGCTGCGTTCATTCCCATGCTCACGAAATCCTCCTGGTCCGCGGCAGCCGGTATGGACTGTATGCATGAAGGAGCGCTCAATATGCGCTGCTCCACTATAAGCATGTCCGCCGTATACTGGCTGAGCATCAGTCCTGAAAACATCCCGGCCCCCTTGGTCAGGAATGCCGGAAGTCCAACGCTGAGCGCGGGATTAAGCAGCCTGTTGAGCCTGCGCTCCGACAGCACGCAGACCATTGTCACTCCGGCTCCGACCATGTCCAGCGGCATGCTTATGGGCGTTCCCTGGAAATTGGCGCCTGTAAGCACCGTATCGCTGTCTGCCAGGAATATAGGATTGTCCGCCACTCCGTTAAGCTCTGTTTCAAACTGTTTGCGCGCGTGGGCAAGATGATCCCTGAACGCGCCTATGACCTGAGGTGTGGAGCGCATGGAATAAGCGTCCTGCACCTTGACCTTCAGCTTCCCGGTCACAAGGTCCGAGCCTTCTATAACGGCGCGCATGTTCGCCGCAGTCGTCATCGCCCCTTTAAAACCCCTGAGTTCATGAAGCCTGGCGTCATAAGGCTTCATGTTGGCCATCAGAGCTTCCAGCGTCATGGCTGCGGTTATCTCGGCCTGTTTAACCCAGCGTTCCGCGTCGTAAAGCTCAAGGCATCCCATCCCGGTTATGAAATTGGAGCCGTTTATGGCCGCAAGGCCGTCGCGCGCCTGCAGGTCCGGCACCGGGATGCCGGCCTTGTCCATGGCTGATTTGGAAAGCATGCGCTCGCCCTTGTAAAAACATTCCCCTTCGCCCAGAAGGACAAGAGCTATCTGGCTCATCGGCGACAGGTCTCCGCACGCGCCCACGCTTCCTTTTTCGCAGACCACCGGCGTTACGCCCCTGTTAAGCATCTCCGCGTAAGTCAGCGTAATCTCCGGTCTGCAGCCCGAATAGCCCCTTGCGTGCACGTTTATACGGCTCAGCATGGCGGCGCGCACGTGCTCTATGGGACACGGCTTGCCTGCTCCTGCCGCATGGTTGTATATAAGGTAGCGCTGGAACTGTTTTACCTGCTCGTCCGTAAGGACTATCTCCGAAAATTCTCCTATGCCGGTGTTTACGCCGTACATTATCTCGCGGGCGGCTATCTTTTTCTCAAGCATTCCACGGCATTTTTTTATGCGTTCCACGGCTTCGGACACAACCTCGACCTTCTCGCCGTGCCTGGCCGCTTTCACCACGTCTTCTATCGTCAGGGATATCCCGCCGACTTTAACCGCCATAAAACTCCTTTATTAAGAGAAACTACGGTAATATGTTTATAAGCTGATAAGGTGATACGGGCTGACTTACTTATCTACATATCATCCTATCATCTTATCACCGCTGTTTGCTCCTTTTGAGTAGTTTACCAAATTTGTCTGTTTTGCCGGGACAAACGGACAGACTTATTGCATCGCATATGCCGGCAGCGGTTTATTGAGCCTCACATAAGCAATGTCCTGGCTGGCCGGGATGATTTCGGAGCGAAACGAGGAACGAGGAATGAGCATAGCGGTGCTATGTGAACGATGAGTGACAAAGTTGCAGCCCGAAAGAGCCCGGCCCTTTCCCGACGGGAAAGGAAGGCTTGCCTTTGATCGGCTGCTTCGTTATTCCTCGCTTACAGGCCGCCGGCATGCTCGTTCGTCAATGCCTTCAGGGAAAGAACGGGACGTCCCGAAATTCCAGATTGCGTAAATTCGGGACGTCCCGTTCGTCAATGCCTTCAGGGAAAGAACGGGACGTCTCAAACTCAAGCCTCCAACTAGCGCATTACTTATGTGAGGCTCAATAATATCCGGCATTTCGATATCGTCCGACTGCATCCTGCCATTCTCCGGGTGATATCTGCATTTTTTTAATGGCGTCTGCCAGCGCATCCCCGACTTCCCTGTTCCTGACCTGTATAAGGGGAACCATGGCAGGAATCGCAGCTTCTTTTGCGGACGGACCTATGACGCCCAATGCACGCAATGCTCTCGCCCGGATGCGGGGAGTTTCTTCTCTCAGCATCAAAATGAGTTCCGGCGCAGCATTTACGGATCCATCTCCCAGGCCGGCAAACAGCTGTTCCGCTTCCCATGCCATGGCATCGTCCCGCAGCAGCCCGGCTATGGCCGGTGCCGCCGGTCCTGCATCCCTTCCCAAAGCTTTAAGCGCACTTAAAACCGCGCGGCGGACACGGTCGTCTTTATCATCAAGAGCCGGTACAAGCGCAGTGACCGCAGGTTTTGCCCGGCTTCCCAGGAATCCCATTTCCATGGCAGCGCCCCATCTGATATAGACTTCCGTATCATTAAGCGCCCGGCCCAGTTCTTTGAGCACGCCGTCACGCCGTGCATGGTCAAGCCTTTCGAACTGTCTGAGAAGCGGCACTCTGCTCTGTATAAGTGACCTTGCATGGGCAATCTGAAAAACCCTGTCAAAATACCCCCCTCCCACGGCGATATAAAGAAGAAGGCCAAAACCCGCATAGACTGCAGCTCCGGTCCATGTGCCTGAAGGCGGCTTTCCCTGAAAATATCGCCATTCCCATGCCAGACATAAAGCCGCTCCAAAAAAACCCGGTAAAAGAATCAGCGGTTTCAGGGACTGATTCAGGGCGCCTGCTTCAAAAATAAACGGGTACCATGTCAGACATCCTGTGAATATCAATATCGTTCCGAAACGACCCGGAAGGGGTTTTCCGCTTCTCCGGCTTTTCACAAGCAGCGCAAGACAGACAAACGGCGCTGCTGCAAGAAGATACCAAAATGATCTGATTATTATCGTCATAATCCCGATATCCTTAAGCATATATGGCATTTTTCGGCAGAACAAAAAACAAGTTGCCTATCTGAATTATCCATAAATACTATGAAATTTGCAGAACCATTTGTGATGGCCGCGGTGTTATAAATAAGTGTAAGATATTTGTGGATTTGGAATTTAACCGAAGGCTGTCCATATTATTTATAATTTAAAAGCCATGATCCGCCTTGTTCTGGGAGACATCACTCTCCAAAAGACCGATGTTATCGTAAACGCCGCAAACACTACTCTGCTGGGAGGCGGAGGAGTCGACGGCGCAATTCACCGGGCTGCCGGGCCGCGTCTGCTTGATGAATGCCGGGGTCTGGGCGGATGCAGGACAGGCGAGGCCAAAATAACCTCGGGCTATGACCTGCCTGCCAGATGGGTCATACATACGGTGGGACCTGTCTGGAACGGCGGCAAGCGCAATGAGAATGAACTTCTGGGTTCCTGCTATAAAAAATCGCTTGAACTGGCATTTCAAAAAAGCGCCCGCTCCATAGCTTTCCCAGCAATAAGCACAGGCGTTTACCGTTTTCCGCCGGACCGCGCCGCCCGTATCGCGGTCAGCGAGGCGCATGCTTTCCTGCAGAAGCACCCGGAAATGGAGACTGTTTTCGTCTGCTTCAGCCAGGAGACATTATCCTGCTACAAAAGCCTGTTGCATGGCATTAAAGCCGAAATAAGCTGAAAATGAATTTTAATTTTCTGCCCCGCATATTTCCCTGGCTGCTTGCCGCTGTTTCCTCCCTGCTTCTTGTATTTTCTTTTCCCCCCTTCGGCATGGGGTTTCTGGCATGGGTAGCG
>JBDRGJ010000292.1:0-8079 GCA_043817835.1 bacterium | reverse complement strand
TGTCAACGGGTTCTTGTAACTAATCAGGTTGAGTGAATTACAGTGGGCAGGTTGCAGCGCCTTTGTCACAACCCGGAAGATCTCCGCAGTAAGCGCCGCAGGCGCCGCTGACCGTTATATTTGTTTGTGCGGTAGCTGCGGTATAGACTACGGCTACCGAATATGCCCCATATCTTGCCGGCGGAGTGCCGGTTCTGGTACACGTAAATGAAAAACCATTTGCGCCACCCGCTGTTATTGAGCAGTTGTAATACTTTCCGGTAATGTTTGCCCCCCCGGGTCCAGGGAAAATTAAATCCAGTTCTGCAATAGACACAGCAAAGAGTCCCGAAGAAGGCTGGTAGCGCATTTGTGCCGACGCCACTGCTCCGTAAAGACTTTTTACCTCAGAGATGCGGGACTTCTCGACCACCTTCATGTATTGTGGAGTGGCTACCGCGGCCAGAATGCCTATTATCAGAACCACCACCAGAAGTTCTATCAGCGTGAAGCCGGTATTATTCCTGTATTTATAGGACATGTCCATTCCTCGCATACTAAATTTAATTTTTCCCGCAATGCAGCTATAATTTATGCAATATTAGGGTCTGCAAGTCAAGAATAAATGGTGCGCCCGGCGCGGCTCGAACGCGCGGCCACCCGCTTAAAAGGCGGATGCTCTACCACTGAGCTACGGGCGCGATAACTGTATTTTTCCGCGTCAGCCCGGCACAAGTATAGCAAAAAAACTTTTAAAAAAAAGGGAATGTCCGGATTCCGGCCGGTTTCAGCGGCTTGGAATAATTCATCGCATGTCAGACAGCAAAAAATAAAATTGGAATTGCGTGGTTAAAGTTATTATAATGGTTTTCAGATTCCGATCCCTCCGCACATAAGAGCCGGTTTGATTTTAATGTTTAAGAAGTTCCTCAAACAATTTCCTTCCAGAGAAGTTCAAATGTTTTTTTGCGGAATAAAATGTTATTGCGGCTGGGAATTTCCGCGATGAAAAGCCGGAGGAATAAATCAAGGGTGGTTGTCAGGGTTAAAATGAAGCGCCGGCGTTATAAGCTGGCGCTTCTCGCCCTGTTTTTACTGGGGGCTGCGTCAGCCGTTTTTTCCGTGTCCGGCAGAATCCGGGATTCCATTGCCGCCCTGTCCGGTAGCGGTTCGCTGAAATGGCAGCTGCGTTCGGTGGACGCGGACAGCGTGGATGCACGCATCAGACCGGAAATACTGAAAATGCTGCGGCCCGGCCTGGGCAAGGCCTGGAGTTCCGGAGATTCGTCCCGTCTTGTATCCGGACTTTACGCCGGATATCCGTTTCTTGAGAGAGTCGAGGTCTCCAGAAACTGGCTGAACGGACAACTGCGGATAACGGCCTTGAAGCGCCGTCCTGCGGGCAGAGCTATGGTGAACGGGGAGGACGTCGGTTTTATCGGAGAGGACGGAAAGATTTTCAAGGCTCCCTCCGGATTTTATCCGGAGGACCTTGCTGTAGTGCGCATAGCCGGCAAAAGTTCCGGCGATCTGCGTGATGTGGCGAAATTAGCCATGGAGATCGGTGCCGCCGGGAACAGCCTGCCGGCGGCGCTGGAGTCTATAAACTGCTCCGCTCAGGACGGGAGCTGTGTTCTGTTACTGGCCGGCGGTTCGGAAATCAAATGGGGGGAATACGCTTTTGCCGGCGAAAAAATTTCACGGCTCAACCAGGTTTTTGAGGACGCAAGGCACAGGATGCCCGGTCCGGTAAGGGCGGACCTCAGATATTTCAGGGACGGCAGGATACTTATCAGCAGAATGCCGGTCCGCTGAGCCGACAAGAGTAGTTTTTATCCGCCTTCGCAGAAAACCACGTGCATGCGCGTGGATGAATGCGCCAGTGCTTCGGCGGATGTCACCGCAAAGCGACAAGCCGGCGGATAACCCGCCGATGCTGTAGTGGCGGGTATTGTCGGGGACCACGGGCATGCCCGTGGGGTTCCATACAACGGAGAATAATATGACAAAGCCTGACATAATTGCGGGTCTGGACATGGGAAGCAGCAGGATAACCTGCGTGCTTGCCGCGCAGGATCCGGGAGTCCAGAGCATAAGGATACTTTCAGGAGCTTCGGTCCCCTGCCGGGGTCTGAAGGGCGGGGTGGTCGTCAGTATTTCAGAGACGGCCCGCGCAGTTACCCAGGCCATGGAAGAAGCGGAGGAAAAAGGCGGGGAGGTGGTGGGAGAAGTGTACCTTGGCGTGAGGGGGCATCATCTGCAGTCTTTTCCGAATCACGGCGCCTACAACATAGCCAGGACAGACAAAGAGATCACCGCCGAAGACGTTGCCAATGTCATCGAAAACGCCAAAGCCATTCCCATGTCCAGCGACAGGGAAATACTCCACGTCATTCCCAGGGGATTTTCCCTGGACAGGCAGAAAGGGGTTCCGAATCCGGTCGGCATGGAAGGTTCGCTGCTGGAAGTGGATGTGCACATAGTCACAGCCTCGAGTTCACACCTCAACAATCTTATAAAATCGGTTTCCCAGGCCGGTTTCCGGGTCGTGGAACCCATTTACGGCATGCTGGCCCTTGGCGAGGTGGTTGTGACTCCTGAGGAAAAAGAGCTGGGCAGCCTTCTTGTGGACATCGGCGGGCAGATTATCTCGCTGGGGCTTTATGAGAACGGGAGCATTTCTTTCTCCAGAGAGATTACGCTGGGCAGCGACGACATAACGCGGGATCTGGCCTATGCGCTGCGGACGTCCCTCGCCAAAGCCAGAGAAATAAAGGAAAATCATGGCGCAGCCATAGGCTCCCTGGTCGATCCGAGCGAGGTCATAGCCGTGCCGGGACTCGACGGCAGAACGATGCGCGACTGGAAGATCGCGGATATGCTGGATTACATACTGCCGCGCGTGCAGGACATATTTGAAAGGATAAAGAAAGAAGTCCAGAGCTCCAACACGGACTTTCCCGTCGCGGCCGTGCTGACCGGAGGGGGTTCCCTTTTAAGAGGCATGACAGAAGCGGCGGAAAGAGTAATGGAGATGCAGCAGGTGCGCACCGGCCTGGTGAGCAGGGAATTCGTGACCAGCGACGAGGAATATATGAACCCGGTCTACAGCACGGCCCTTGGCCTTGTCTGTTATCCGTCGCTGCGTTCCTGGGCCTATGCCGACACCCAGCCCAGGAATAAAAAAATATGGAAGCGGCGGTTTCTATCCTGGGTACAGGACATGTTTTAACCAAGGTTCACGATTCAAAGTTCTAAGGTTCAAGGTTAAGGGGTTCAGAGGTTGGAGAACCATGAACCCTGAACGGGGAACCCGATAACCTGAACAGTTACGAAGATTGAAGATATGGTAAACTGTCTAAAAAGCAGTGAGGAGTAAGGAGTTAGGCGTGATGCGTGCAAAGCGTGAAGAACAACTGTCGTTTTTTTAAAAAATGAAACAGAAACATCCTAAGCTCACCCCTAACCCCTGACTCCTTACACCCAGCGCCTGACGTTTTTAACATATGGTAAGAATACAGTGCACGGAAGATTTTAAGAAGAATCCTACCGTCATAAGGGTAATTGGAGTGGGCGGCGGAGGCGGAAATGCCGTTAACCGCATGGTGGAGGCCGGCCTCAGGGGTGTGGACTTCATCGTTCTCAATACCGATGCACAGGACCTGCGCAGAAACAAAGCCCCCGTGCGCATACAGATGGGGGAAAATCTTACCAAGGGGCTCGGCGTGGGAGGAGATCCCTGCAAGGGCCGCCAGTCCGCCCTGGAGTCGGCGGAAAGCATAAAAGAGATTATTGCGGGCTCCGACCTGATTTTTATAACAGCCGGCATGGGAGGGGGGACAGGAACCGGGGCGGCCCCTGTGGTCGCCCAGCTGGCCAGGGAGACCAGCGCACTTGTCATAGGGGTTGTGACCAGGCCGTTTGATTTCGAAGGCAGGCCCCGGTCGGCGCAGGCCGAAACCGGCATAAAGGAAATGCGCAATTTTGTCGATTCCCTGCTGGTGATTCCAAATGACAGGCTTTTTGCCATAATAGAGAAGGAAACGTCAAGCCATGAGGCTTACAGGATTGCGGATGACGTACTGCGGCAGGCCATACAGGGGATATCCGACGTCATTACGGCTTCCGGCGACATAAACGTGGATTTTGCCGACGTCAAGAAAATCATGGCCAAGTCCGGAGAGGCGCTGATAGGAATAGGCCAGGCCGAAGGGCCGAACCGGCATCTGGAGGCGGCCAAGAAAGCAATACACTCACCGCTGCTGGAGAATGCGGTTATAGAGGGGGCCAAGGGGATACTTGTCAATTTCAGCGCGAACAAGAGCATCACGCTTTCGGAGCTGAAAGAAGGGATGGAATACATACGCCGCAGCGCCGTCGACGCAAACATAAAATACGGGCAGGCGTACGATGAAACTCTGGGCGACGCGTTGAAGATAACGGTGATCGCCACCGGATTTCCTTCCGCGGAAGGCGGAAGGCGGCCGGATGCCGGACTGACGAAAAGGAACCTGCTTTCTCCCGGAAGAACGGGGATTGAAGATTTTCAGGACGAGCCGGCCGAACGTTCACCCGCCCGGGACTTACGGGGCGAGACTGATTACTCAAGGCCCGCTTACCTGAGAACAAAAAGCACGAAGCTGAAATAACGGAGCGGATAAAATGGGAGTGGAGATCAATGTCCTTCTCAAAAAGATGGTGGAGCACGGAGCCAGCGACCTGCACGTGCGCAGCGACGGCCCCGCATACCTTCGCATAAACGGCAACATAAAAATGATGGGCTCTTCGGCGATGACTTCGCAGGAGGTTGAATCTCTGGCCTTTGCGTCGATGAACCAGCGCGTCAAAAATATTTTCAACGAGAAACATGAGACGGATTTCTCCGTTGACGGCGGAGATTTGGGAAGATTTCGCTTTAATGTTTTCAGGCAAAGGAGCAAGGTGTGCTTTTCGGTCAGGCATATCCCGTCCAGGATTCCCACCTTTGAGGAACTCAGGATTCCGGCGGAACCGCTGAAGAAACTGGCTGCCAACGAGCGGGGACTGGTGCTGGTGACAGGCATAACAGGCTCCGGCAAGAGCTCCACCCTGGCCGCGATGATCGAGCACATCAATGGGAGCATGGAAGGCCACATTATAACCATCGAAGATCCCGTGGAGTTCGTCTACAAGGATAAAAAGTCCATAATCAGCCAGCGCGAAATAGGCTCGGATACGCACAGCTTCGTCGAGGCCCTGCGCGCCGCCATGCGCCAGGACCCGGACGTCATACTTGTGGGAGAAATGCGGGATTTGGAGACCACCCGCGCGGCGATAACCGCGGCGGAAACCGGGCACCTGGTTTTCGGCACGGTTCACACCATAAACGCCGTGCAGACTATTTCCAGGATAGTGGATCTGTATCCTCCGCACCAGCAGACGCAGGTGCGGATGCAGCTTTCCGACACCCTTAAAGGCGTTATATCCCAGAGACTGCTGCCTTGCACCAGGGGCAGCAGAATACCGGCGGTGGAGGTTCTGGTGGTGACGGCGCATGTCAGAAAAATGATAGAGGACAACCATCTCCTCGGTATAGCACAGGCCATTCAGAAGGGGGCTTTCTACGGGATGCAGTCCTTCAACCAGTCCCTGGTGAAGCTGCATAAGGAGGGTCAGGTTAAATTGGAGGACATAGTGGCCACGGCCACAAATCCCGACGACGTGCTGTTGGCCGTCAGGGGCATAGAACAGGACATAGAGACGAAGAAATAAAGAACTATATTTTAAGGTAACCGCTCAGGTTCACGGTGTAACGGCTGGGAATCATGGAACACAAGAAGATCGCAAAAAAATAACTGTGAACCTTAAACCGTGAACCCGACAACCTGAACAGTTATATTTCAAGGGGGAACAATGTTCGCCGAAGGATATATAGGCATAGCCGGAACCATAGGAGTAGGGAAATCCACGCTGACCTGCGAGCTTGCCAAGGCTCTCAATTTCGAGCCGATACTCGAAGAAGTGGTCGGCAACCCTTACCTTGAAAAGTTTTACGGTGACATGAAGACCTACGGTACAATAATGCAGGTCTGGCTCCTGAATCACAGGTTCCGCCAGCACAGGGAGTTCGTAGCCAGAATAAGCCTGGGAAGGATACGCGGCGTTGTCCAGGACAGGACCATCTGGGAGGACACCATTTTTGCGAGGATGCTCAACCGGCATCCCGACAAAATAATCACGGATATGGACTACAACACCTATCTTGATCTTTTCGACAACATGGTTCTGAGGGAACTGGTGTTTCCGCAACTGCTGATTTTCCTGGATTGCCGGCCGGAAACCGCCGTCAAGCGCATACACTCCAGGGGGCGGAATATGGAAAAAAGCATCTCGCCGGATTATCTCAGGGCCCTGCAGGAAAATTATTATGAATTCGTCGACGAAATGGAACGGGCCGGGGTCAGGGTCCTCCGCCTCAACTGGGAGACTTTTCATCCGATTTCGGAGGTCGTAAGGCTTGTCCATGAATACTCGCTCAAGCCATCCAGCTTCACCAAATGGGTTCGTCCGATAAGAAGGGAAGCGGATAACGCGGCGATCAGGCAGCCTGTTGCGCCGCCCCAGGAGCCCGAGGTCATCAAAGCGCAGTAAGAAACATGGGGCGTAAGGAATCACAGACAAACCTGTCTGGCGTAAAACACAGCGCAGGTCATCACCCCGCCGGAAAACGATAGAAAGATGACATCAAGCCCCACCGCTTTTTCCAGTAAAAAGATACGCCGTCCGCAGGGCATAATAATAGCCATAGACGGTCCGGCCGGATCGGGCAAATCCAGCGTGGGAAAACTGGCAGCTTCAACTATCGGCTACAGGTTCCTGAACACGGGAGAGATGTACCGCGCCCTGACCTGGAAAGTGCTGGAAAGGGGCATAAAGGTCTCCGATGAAAAAGTCATAATGAAACTGGCAAAAAAAATAAAGTGGGAATTCAAGGCGGTCAAAGGCCCGGCCCTGCGCACTTTCGCGGACGGCGTGGTGGCGGACAAATATATCAGCCAGGATTCGGTGGGCAGAAATTCCAGCCTTGTGGCGGGATTGCCGGCCGTCAGAAAATTCATGCGCGCAATACAGCGGAAACTGGGAAAAAACGGCGGAATAGTCATGGAAGGCCGGGACATAGGCACCAACGTTTTCCCCGACGCCGAAATCAAGGTTTATCTGGACGCTTCGGCAAAGGAGAGGGCGGAGCGCAGAATAAGCCAGCTTAAAAGCCAGGGATTTGAGGCAGCTTACAAAAATATACTTGATTCCATACAGCAACGGGACAGACAGGACGCGCAGCGCAGGATAAACCCTCTTAAGAAAGCGGAAGATGCCGTGGTCATGGATACCACGAATCTGACGCTTAAGCAGGTGGCCGGAAAAATCGTTGGACTGCACTTCGAATTGACCGGAAAGCGGTCAATTTGAAGAGTAACGGGTAACGGGATACGAGTGACGCGGGATGGTGATTTATCCATTCCTCTGTTCTCGTTACTGGTTACTCGGTACTCATTACTTCTTTCTGATGCTGCTCGGATTTTCCATTTTAGCAGTGGAGTTGCTGCTGAAAGCTTTTTATGGCTTCAGGGTTTCGGGGCTTGAAAAAATTCCGAAGTCCGGAAGGCTTATAATAGCCTGCAATCACATATCGGTTGTAGATCCGCCTGCTCTCGGAGTGGCGGTTTCCAGGGTCAGGAAGGTTTATTGCCTGGCGAAAAAAGAGCTTTTCCATCCCGCTCCGGCAGGATGGTATCTGCGGGACCTGGGCTGCATTCCGGTGGACAGGGGCCGCAGCGGCGGGGACCTGGGCGCCATAAGGGCCGTCATGTCTGTTCTTTCCGGGGAAAACAGCATAATAATTTTCCCCGAAGGCACCAGAGCCAGAAAAGGGATCGCGCCTGATCCCAAACCGGGCATAGGACTGATAGCTAAAAAGAGCGGGGCTCCGGTCCTCACGGCCCGGATATTCGGAACGGGGAGATTCCCTGAGAGGAACAGGATAACCGTCAGTTTCGGAAGGCTCATGCGTTTCGAACCGGGGCCGGCGGAGACCAGAAAGGCCTATACGGATTTTGCTGC
>JBDRGJ010000291.1:0-2126 GCA_043817835.1 bacterium | reverse complement strand
GGCTTAGGCAGTTGACGTTCGGCAATCTTTTGCAGCCCCAGCTTCCGTCCGGCGGCCACGGCCCGTATGGAATCCTCCATTGAAAGCTTTCCGCTGGTGTGCTGCTGTGGAGCGAAACGGACCTCTATGTATCGCACGCCTTCGGCGATGTTGTCTTCCACAAGCTCGCGTGAAACCCTCTCCAGATTTTCGGCGTTCTGAAGGACAGCGCAGGTATACTGGAAGCCCCGCAGGTAATCCGGAAGGTCCGAGTAGGATTTTTTGAAGACAAACCGCCGCATGCCCGCCTCGTCCGGGGCAGGGAGCTTCACTTTGCTTTTTTCAGCCAGTTCCATCAGCGTGGACAGGCAAAGAGAGCCGTCCAGGTGCAGATGGACGTCGGCCTTGGGTATTGCTTTTATAAATTCAGGAGGGATTTTATTTTTCATTTTTGCGTTCCTTTCAGTGTTTAAGATGTCTTATGCCGGTGAACAGCATGGTCATGTTGCGTGAGTCGCAGACGCTGACGCAGTCTTTGTCTTCGGGCGCCCCCCCGGGCTGTATGATGGCGGTGATGCCGGCTTTTGCGGCTTCATGCAGGCATTTCAGCGGGAGAGAACAGTCTGAGGCGAGCACTATCGGGGCGTGGGGATCGACTATGGGATGCTTCTCCGCAGCCTTGTTCAGCGCGATTTTAAGGCTATCCAGACGGGAGGGCTGTCCGGTACCTATGCCCACGGTACGGGTGCCCTGCACCAGCACCACAGCGTAGCTTTTTGCATGTTTGGCCACTTTCCACGCAAATTTCAGTGAATGAAGTTCGATATCCGACGGAAGGCGTTTGGTCACCTGTCCGGTTTCCCGGAGAAAGGTCTGATTGTTCTTTTCCTCCAGAAGCACTCCTCCCGACACCGAGTAAATCTGCAGTTCCCCGGGGGAAAGCAGTGTGGAAGGCAGTGAGAGTATATGCAGGACCTTTTTCAGTTTCAGAATGGCCAGAGCCTCTTCGCTGTAATCGGGGGCTACCACGCACTCCACGAATTCTTCGGTAAGCACCCGGGCAGTTTCGGCGTCCACCTGCCGGTTTAAGGCGGCTGTGCCGCCCAAAGCGCCCTGGGGGTCGGCCCTGAAAGCAAGCCTGAAAGCTTCGGAAAGATTTGAGGAACATGCCACCCCGCAGGGGTGGCAATGCTTGACCATGGCGCAGGCCGGCTCGTCAAATTCACCGGCCAGATCCCAGGAGGTGTCCAGGTCCAGGTAATGATTAAGATTCAAAGGCTTGCCCTGGAGTTCCTTAAGGGCAGTCACGCCCCAGTTGCGGGCTCCGCTGAGGCTGTAAAGCGCCGATTTCTGGTGAGGATTTTCCCCGTAGGGCAGGTCACAGATTTTTTTGAGTCCCATGACCAGTTCATCCGTCATCATAAGGTCCCGCTTTTCCATAAGGTACTGGGCTATGGTGGAGTCGTAGTAGGCGCAGTAAGAGTATGCCTTTGAGGCCAGATGCCTGCGCCTTTCCAGGGAAAGCTCTCCGAACTCCAGAAGGGCCTCGACAGTCGGGCCGTAGTCCAGCGGGTCGCAGAGAACGATAGTGTCGTTGAAGGCCCGCGCAGCGGTGCGAAGCAGGGCCGACGTCCAGATGTCCAGATAGTGCGGAAGCTCTTCGATGGAAAGATCTTTCTGTTTCAGGACCTGTGCCAGCGGATACAGGTTGGCCGCCACCACGGACGGCTTCGGCACCGGAAATTCCTCGACCTGAGGAACATCCGGATTGGCGCCCAGCGCCTTTATGACGGACTCGCAGCGGGGCGGCGGGTCAGGAATTTCCTCGATGATGTGCTCCGCCTGCCGGAGGGTCTTGGCCGTGGAACCGGAGGAATATACATGGAAACCGGCCTGGATGAGGCCGTCAGCCAGGTCCGCTATGCCGGTCTTGTCCGTGACGCTTAAGTAGGCGGTTTTTTCCATGGGGTTGCTGATACGGTGATACGTTTATACGCTGATAGGGTTATAGGGCATAACGTCACCATGTCACAAGCGTAGTGTAAGGACTTTGGTGACAGGGTGACATGTTTATTGGGTTCAGTTTTCAACTTCGTATCTTCTTAACTTCGCAATTTCCTGTTTTCTTTCTCACCTTCTTACTTTCT
>JBDRGJ010000290.1:0-15534 GCA_043817835.1 bacterium | reverse complement strand
CCCCAGTTCTTTCGCCTTCAAAGCAGCAGGGCAGCCGCCGGGTCCCGCGCCTATGACAAGTATCTTTTCAGCCATCGCATCCTCCTTCAACTAAAAATATTTCACCAGCGTCTTTGCCAGGCTTTGCAAAAAGACCTCCATTTTCCTCCTGAGCGTATAGGAAAGTTCCGGCTTTATATCGGGCTTTTGGACAGGCCCGCAGGCTGTGATAGACAGGTTGTCGCCGCCGAGTCTGGCATCCAGCTTCAGGTCCATCTCACCCGACGGACCGTCCAGTTCAAGATTGAGGCCAAGGGCGAAAGCCGGGCTTTCAATAAAAAGCGGTTTCAGGGTCAGGACCCCGCCCTTGAAACCCAGTCTGGCATTAAAAATATTCACCCGGATTTCCCGCATTTCCGGCAGGCGCTTTCCTCTGACAGTGGAGATTATCTCCAGCGGTTCGGTCACAAACCGCCGCAGGTCGGAGGCGCCGTAAACGGGACTGCTGGAAATCCTGAAATTTTCGCCATCCGCTTCCAGCCTCATATTTTTTTCCTGCAGTTTCCTGTTCCAGCCGAAAACTTCCCAGCCGGCCGAAATTTTTTCCGCCGACAACTGGCCTAGGATTATGTTTTTAATCTCCGCATTTCCGAAAGAAGAGGCAAGACGGGAATACTCGAAATTGGCCTTTCCCGAACTCTTGAATATTCCGTCCAGGAGGGCGTCCGCCGCGATGCCGGAAACAACCCCCGATACGGCGAAAGAGAAATTGCCGCCCGCCCCGGAGTAGTGGTCGATTTTCAGGCCGATTCCCTCAGCCCTCAAATTTGTGGCCGTCTGTTCGTCCCTTATCTCCAGAGACAGGTTTCTGAACTCCGTATGTCTGACGTTCCAGGTAACGGCCATGGAAGCGGAACTTTCCGGAAAAAGCAGAAAAAGCTCCTCAAAATTCCACCCACCGTAAGCCCGTCTGCGCAGTTTCGCCCTGGCTCCCTCGGCAATAATTTCATCCACCGCCAGCCTGCCTTTGAGAAGCATGCCCGGCCTCAGCTTCAGGACAAAACGTTCCGCTTTCAGAAATTCCCCGGCCTGAAAACCCGGCTTTTCCGAAACGGCGGGAGCTTCCAGATAAATGCCGGCGGGAAACAGGTAGCCGACTCTGGAAAACCTTATTTCCCTTCCGAATTTACGCAGGGCCGATTCGCTCAGGGCAGTGGAAATGACGGCGGCTTCCTGCAGGCGGAAACGCAAATACATGACCGCGGTTGCCGTCAGAACCAGAGCCGCCAAAACCGCAATAAAAATCTTTCGCCGGTTAAATTCCAAATTTCAAGCCCCGAGTTACAGATAGATCCCGATATCCAAAGTCTGTAAATTCAAAATTTAATCCCATCGTTCATGGTCCCACGGTCCCTCGCAAGCATGTCCAGGATGATGGAACGCATTTCGGAACGCGGGCTTTCTTCGATAAAAAATATTTCACAGAGCAGATAGCCGTCCGGGTCATGCCTGCGCTTCGCCAGCCTGGAACGCAGTTTCTCTATCCTGCTGCCTTCCAGTTCGAAAGACAGAAATATTTCGCCGCCGTCCGGAACCGGCGGCCGGGTGAGCAGCAACGCTCCGCCCGGATGAAGTTCAATCAGGCGTCCCCAGCCGGCGGAGCCGTCCGGAAATTCAATCTCCGCCGGTATGAACTGGCCTGTTCTTGGAGAAGTCATGAAGAAAAAGCATACCTTTGTTTTTGCCCTCGGCCGAACTCCAGAACCTCTTCCCGTCGCTCGCCAGACCCGTTATTTTCAGGCCGGCGTCCCTGTATTGCGGCAGGGATTTTCTGGAAAGTACGGTTTCGGGATCGTCCAGCGGAAGCGTTAAAAGCTCCCTTGAGGATGCATCGGCCAGCCAGAGAAAGGCAGGCCCGCAGGCAAGCGCAGCGGGATTTGCGGCCGGAGACTGCCATGTACGGGTGACGGTGAGTTCGCTGTCGGTGAGATGACGGCGCAGCCTGCCCTGTTTGGCGTCCACTGTCCAGAGATACAGCCCGTCGTGGCACAGGCCTGAAAGGCGTTCTCCCTGGAATCTGGTGCGTCCCAGCAAAGTGAGTTTTGCGTCGCGCATCCTCTTTTCTATATGGCCGGACACAGCCATCCAGAAAACGCCCTCCCCGAAAGTCAATCCGGAAGGAACGGCAGACGGCAGATGCGCCACGCTCAGAAGCCTCATTCCCGCAACAGGATCGTGCTCGTAGACCGACTGTGAGTACCAGTCGCTTACTCTCAGGCTTTTTCCGTCCCAGGCCAGTCCGGAGGGATGCGAATAGGGGAGGTTCCATGAATACGGCCCGGGCAGGGCGGGAACAACCGCCATTTTGCGCCGGGCATGGAAACGCCCCAGATAAAACGCGCCTGACAGCAAAAGCGCGGTCAGGACCGCTATAAAGGGAAGTTTTTTCCTAAGCTGACTGCGCGGTCGTGCAAGGGAAAGACCTGTTCCGCTTATGTTGAGCGCCTTGCGCAGAACGGGTCTGACCGCGTCAGCGGTCCAGGGAGGGGCAATGCAGTCGAAAGCCCCGGATCGCATATACTCCACGGCTCTGGCCGAGTCTCTTTCCCTGAGGAAAACTATCAGAGGAACCAGCGGAGCAAACTGCATGAGTTCTTTTATCATTACCGGGCAGGGAGGGGCAGCAGAATCCTCTGCTATGAAAACAACCCTGGGACGGACTTTCTCAATAACATCAGTGGCATTGTTAAGCGTGGCGGCAGGACTGGATTCGCAGCCGAGCCCGGCCAGTATGCCGGCAATCTCCCGTCTGTCCCTTTCAGAATACGCGAGTATCTGTGTCACAGGCATAAAATCAGCAAAGAAAGAAAATCAAGCAACACAAGCAAGGCAAGTCATAACAAAAAAAGCGGAAATTGCCCTTTAATTACATCTCTTGTTCTGCTTGTGTTTCTTGCGTTGCTTGTTTTGCTTCTTCACGGCTTCTTTGACGGAGGCGCCGGGATTTCCAGCACGCTTCCTGGTTCCGGCAGCCCTCTGGAAATCTTGTCGGAATTGGCCTCAAAAATTCTTTCCCATCGGCTGGAATCTCCGTAATATTTCGAGGCTATGGAGCGCAGTGTGTCGCCCTGGGAAACAGTATGCCTCCTGGGCCATTTCTCTTTGACAGGCCGGGGCTGAATTTTTTTGGGAGGCGGTTTTTCCCTGTAGCGCTGGGCTTCCAGAATATCCAGCTCCAGGTTCTTCAGACGCGCTTTCAGATCTTCGCTTCTCAGTTGTATGGTCCTGACATCCGATTCAAAAATCGATTTATTGACCTGTGCGGCGGCGACCGTTTTGTCAAGCTCCGTCTTCCTGGCCTCCAGAACGCCTATCTCGCGCTTCAGGGTCTCGGCTTTTTCCGCCGCCTGCCCGATGAAGGTTTCGGTGAAGCGCGGAACACCGAACCTGTAACCGACCGAAAACTGGTAGAAGCCCTCCTGCAGGTGAAAACCCTGCCAGGGAAACGACATGGCTGAATCTATGCTGAAGGGATACAGGTTGCACCCAAGGCCCAGGGCCAGCTGGCTGGTGCCGTTCAGGGCCAGGCCCTTGCCTGCTCTGACCTTTGCCAGCCCGTTGAAAAGCGTGTGTTCCAGGCCTGGCAGCAGTTCTGCAATCCCCCTCCATAACCGCAGGTCCAGGGCAAAGAGCGTGTCCTTCCATCTGTAAGAATTGCCCAGGCTCAGGCTTTTCAGCGAAACCCCCACCCCGGTATCAAGGTCAGTCACTGCGAGCCCTGTTTTGATGTCTTTGGCCGTTTCCATCATCACGCCCGCGTCCACCCCCACGCCGAAGCGCTCCTTTCCGGAATGCCTGAGGTTTATCATTTTTAAATTGGCGCCCCATGCCAGGGGTTTCTGGATGCTCTTGATTATCACAGTCTCTCCCCACCCTGCGGCAAGCACATACTTGCTGCCGACGCCGCTCTGGCTGAAGGAATAATAGCCGATTCCGACCGTTCCGCTCCTGCGGTCAGGAACAGGCCTGGCATAGACCGCTGAGACCTCTCCGCATGCCCCGAGTTCTGACCATCTCCTGCCAATGCCTGCGGATGTTTCCAGGTTTCTTATTCCGGCCAGTCCGGCCGGGTTGTAAAAAATGGCGTAGGCATCGTCTGCCACGGATGTGACGGCGGTGCCCATGGCATTGGCCCTTGAACCGGGCAGGGCTTTGGTGAAATCGCCCGCGCCTGAATAGGGTGCAAGGACAAAAAAACAAGAAAGTAATAAGGTGAGACCCCAACGCAGAGCTCGACCGCTGGTCGCACCCGGAACAAGGCCTCGACCTCCGGTCGCACCGCAACAAGAGCCACTGGCTCCACAAGCGGCGATGGCCTTCAAAGGGTGTCTGGGGCGCACTTTCAAAGCGGCATGGCCAGAAAGTGCGGCGGAGCCGGACGATCGCCTCCGGCGTGCCGCAAACCTCTGGTGCTTTGCGGCGCCCCAGAGCCATAGGGGGCCCCTATCCGGTCCGAAGCGAGAACGCAAAAAGGTGAGAAAGAGAAAAAGTAAGCAGGAAAGGAAAGTGGTGGGAACAGATAAAAAAGAAAATTCCGCTGTGTTTACAGTCTTTTTCATTATGCTGTCGGTTCCTGTTTTTTATTATTGCGCCGAACTGCATTTTAGTATATTGTCCGCGTATTTGACAGTTTTCAGATTCAAAAGATAGAATCAGTCATTGCATGATTAAAATACTGCTTTTATGTATACTTGTGCTTCTTTCAGCCGCCGCATCCGCATTCGCCGGTTCTATACAGGTGGTCTACCCGGTTGAAGGCAGCGCCATGCCTTCTTATCCCGGAACTTTTATTCTGGGCAACGTCTCCCCCTCCACCGCGCCTTTTTACATAAACTCCTCACGGATTGAGGTCTATAAAAACGGGGCATTCCTTGCCTACCTGCCTATTTCAAACGGGAATTTCGCTTTCAACTGCGAACTTAAAGAAGATGCAGCATCCGTCTTCCTTACAAGAACAATCAAAGTGGGGGAACAGAGAGACTTTAACTTTCTACCCGGCCCTGCCATAGACCCCCTTTCCATATTGCCATCAGCGCAGGTGGAACTGCGTGAAAGCGACTGGCTGCAGGTCTACTTCAGGGGCACTCCGGGAAAAGAAGCCGGGTTTTCCGTGCCCGGATTGAAAAAAAACCTGCCCATGTCTGAAATCCCCGCAGGTTCAGGTTTTTATTACGGCGCCTACCGTATCACAGGGGATGACGAATGTGACGACGCCCCGGTGAAGGTCTTTCTCAAAGATAAGGGCCGGCCGAAGGCAAAAGCGGAAGCACGGGGCACTGTTACGGTTTCAAAATCAGGTTTCAGGGTGGTGGAAACCAGCACCGAAAGCGTTATACTGCGCAACGGTCCTTCCACGGGCTACATGCTGTTTCTGCCGCAGGGAGTGCGCATGCTTTCGGACGGAAAAATCGGCAGACGTTCCAGGATACGGCTTTCCGAAACCGAGTCAGGCTGGGCCGAGACATTCAAGCTCAGGGAACTGCCGGCCGGCGCCCATCCGCCCGAAGCGGTTATGGGAACGATAAAGACCATCGGCGGCGCTGACTCCAGCACTGTCGCGGTGAGCCTGTCACAGCAGATTCCCTTCGCCGTGGATGAGGACGGGGAGGCCGTTACGCTGACTTTGTACTACACCAAAGGCCACACAAACTGGATAGTCCACGACTCCTCGGACACTCTCGTGGACAGCATCCGCTGGAAGCAGGACGCGACACAGACCTGCAGGGTTTTTGTGAAACTCAGGGAAGGAAAGGCTTTATGGGGATATAACATCTCATACTCGGGGGGACGCCTGCTTCTGGAACTCAGAACCCGGCCTGCTGTCTCCGGCAAATGGCCCGCGCCACTCAAGGGGCTGCGCGCGGTTATTGACCCCGGACACTCGCTCAAAAAGAATTATCCGTTCGACGGGGCCATCGGCCCCACCGGACTGCTTGAATCAGCGGCGAACCTCGGCACGGCGCTGGAACTTGAAAAAGAGCTTGCGGCCCTTGGCGCGGAGGTTGTCCTCACACGCCGGGGAGACGAGGAGGTGGCCCTGACGGAGCGGCCGAAAACAGCCTGGGCCTGCCGCGGGGACATATACGTCAGCCTTCACAACAACGCTCTTCCGGACGGCGAGAACCCTTTTGCCGGGCCGCGCGGTTTCTCGGTCTATTATTACCAACCGCACAGCAGAAAGCTGGCCGAAGCCGTCCACCGCTCCTACGTCAAAGACATCCACCTCCCTGACGAGTATCTCAGATACGGCGACTATCACGTGATACGCATGACCCAGATGCCGGCCATACTGGTTGAATCGGCTTATCTAATGTTCCCGGAGCAGGAGGAGATGCTGGCGGATCAGGCCTTCCTCAAAAAGCTGGCGGCAGCGGTCAGAAGCGGAATTCTGGATTTTTTAGGAATAAGCCCCGCCCCGTCTTCAGCGGATTTTAAAAAAGTCAGAAGCGGAAAAACCAGACGTGAAACAGTCAGAAAATACCCTCCCGGCAAAAAGACGGCTTCCGATGCCGCCTTCAAAAAACGGAAAAAATCTTCAAAGCCCCGGGCAAGACAATGATAAACGACGAGAAACTGCGAAAGCTTTATTCCATTCTCTCATCCATGAGGGAAATCGCCGGCCGGCCGCAGGACGAGGTCTGGGATTTTCTGGCGAAAAATGCCGCGGCCGCCCTTTCATGCGAAGCTGCGACTTTCTTCGAATGTGACGAAAAACTGCGCATCCTTACCGTAAAGACCGGCGTGGGAGCCGTGGCGGCCGACATCTCCAATCTAAGCTTCGCCTACCAGGGAATCTGCGGATGGTGCGCCGCGGAAAAAAAACCGGTCATTTCCAACGACGTTAAAAACGATTCGCGCTTCACATCCAAGGTGGATTTAGCAACCGGCTTCACGACAAAATCCGTTCTATGCGTGCCGGCCGCATCCGCGGGAGAACTTTTCGGCGTACTGGAACTGATAAACCCGGCATCGGGCGCTTTTTCCATGGAAGACGCCGAATTGGCCTGCTTTCTGGCGGCTTATGCCGTTATATTCACCAGAAACATCCGCCTTGAAAGCACCATAAAAAGCCTTACGACCCAGGGGGAAAGCGTCCTGCAGAACCTTTCCGGCGGATTCATCGGTGTGGACCTTAACGCAGCTATAATGTTCTTCAATCCCAGGGCGCGGCAGATACTAGGCGCCTCCGACGAAGACTACAGGGGCAGGCCTCTTTCCACTCTGGCGGGCCTGTGCCCGGAGATAGTCACCGCCCTGCTGGAAACACTCAGAGCAAGGAAAGTTCTGCGCAGGCAGGAATTTACCTGCCTTCTCTCCGGAGCCAGCCACAGGATAGGCTACAGCACATTGCTGATGCAGGACGTCGGAGGCAATGTCGCAGGGGCGGGAATAACTTTTCAGGACATAACCGACGCGACTTAAGCCGCGTCAGGTGAGAAAGAGAGAAAGTCAGAAGGTTAGAAAGTTCTGAATAATAACAGAAGAAAACGATACGAACAATATTTCTAGAAAATTCTATTGTAGTGTCCCAGAAGTCCCTTTACTTATGTTCTCGTCGGAGAATACCATTACTCATCGGACCAAAAGTAAAGAAGCGCTAGAGACACTACACTAGTTCTGGATACTGATTTTTCGCTTTTCCACCTTCCAACTTTCTTACTCTCTGACCTGTTATACTCCCCTCTTCGGACAGTAACTGTTCAAACCGCACGCGGGGCAATCCGGCTTCGACGCCCTGCATATTTCTCTGCCGTGGCGAATCATCGCATGCGCAAACCAGATCCAGTCTTTTTTGGGAATGACCTCCATAAGATCCCTTTCTATCTTCACAGGGTCTTTTTCACGGCTCAGTTCCATCCTGAAAGAAAGCCTTTTGACATGGGTGTCCACCACGACTCCCGCAGCTATGCCGTATCCGCTGCCAAGCACCACATTGGCCGTTTTCCTGGCCACGCCCCTCAGTTGAAGCAGCTCTTCCATCGTTTCAGGAACTTTGCCGCCGAATTTTTCGATTATGGTTTTGGAGGCATCCTTTATTGCGCGGGCCTTCATCCTGTAAAAACCGGCTGAATGTATGTCGCGTTCAAGTTCGGCTATACCGGCGCTTGCGAAACCGGCGGGATTGCTGTATTTCCTGAAAAGTCCGGGCGTTATCCTATTGACCCTTTCATCAGTGCATTGGGCGGATAATATCGTGGCTATAAGGAGCTGGAACGGTTCGGAATGCTTCAGCGCGGTGCTGGCCTCCGGATAAAGTTTCCGGAAGGCCCTTGCGGCCGCGGAAACAGGCATTTTTCCGGTCACTGTTTGGATGGAGTTTGGGTCTGTGGCGCGGCAATGCCCGTATCGGCAGTATTGAACGATTTGTGCGGAGACTTCTCCGTGTAATGCGCCGGATCTCCGCAGATAAAGCTGGCGGCGTCGATGCCGGACGAGACAGGGGCCTGCGCGGATTTATCGGCAGTCTGCCCCTTGACTGTGGCGGTGGATTGCGCGGAAGCTCCGGGCGGCGGAACGGAGACGTTCATGATCAGCTTCACCTGAGGCTCGAAATTTCTAAGACTCTCAAGACTTTCTTTTCCCCTTTCTTCCATAAGCCATTGAGCGGCTTTCTTAACCACTTCCGGATTCGACCATAAAGAATTGGCGGCGGCGAACCTTCGCAGGACTTTTTCCAGCCGTTGCCCCGGGGAAGAACCGGTCCTGAATGTCACGGCAGCGGCAATTGTGGAGGCCGGAGACTCATAATCCAGCCTGGCCCAATAGGCGGATTCGCATGGGAAGCCTCTGTAAGGCAGTGCGGCGTAGATGAAATCAGCGGCATTGACCAGATAGGAATGTTTTGCCGGTGCGGACATCATGACTGATATTTCCCCGTTTTCCACGGAAACAGACGACAGACTCCCGATACCTTCCTTGAAAAGCATGTATCTGTCGGAAAAAAGGCAAAGCGCAAAGCCGTTGTCCATTTTAAGAGCGGTCCACTCCTTTCCGTCGGCACTCTTCCAGTTCTTTTTTGCGATGGCAGGATCCACAACACTCATGTCGCAGGCCTCCGGCTTCACCGGGGCTTTTGCCGTTTCAGGTTCGGCTCCCTGCGCCGGTCGGAAAAAAGCCGGTGCGATAATCAGGCTTAAAATAAAAACCATTGTGTTCATAAAATAAATTCTCCCTTTTCTGTCATAATACAAATTTTATCTCACACCTTCCTACATTCATTCTCACTTTCACTCTTTATGATACTAGTCCCGGCCGGCCTCGCGCACCTGGATGTAGCGCCTGAAGACGATAAGCCCCAGCGGAGAGATGAGCGCCATAATGCCTACGATCAGCCATATCATCTCTGAATGGCGCGGGCCCTCGGCGGGGCAATAGCGCACAAGCAGGAAGCCCGAGAGCGAGCCCACAAAGAATTTCGCGACAAAGTAGGGCAGCATCGAAAGGGCCATATAGGAACCTTCCTGGCCCTTGGGCGCTATGGCCGCCGGATATTCGTATAGACGCGGGGAGTAGAATGATTCCCCGATCGAGTATATCACCACGCACAGTACGATGGCGACATAGAGCGGGTGCACGGGCCCGGTGACGCCGAGCCACTGTCGCCCGATCAGTTCTCCCAGCCAGCCGTCGGCCAGGGACTGGAACCACACCGGAGGCATGGCCATCAGGAACACCGAGACTGCGGCGATGGCGGTGCCGATGACAACGGTCTTATAGGCCGAAAACCGCTGCGTCAGAGCGCCGATTACCGGGGCCAGGATAACCACAATCACGGCGTTGAGCAGGCCGAAGATGCGCCCGATGGGCGCGCCCTGCCCGAGTTCGCGGATGCCGTACTTAGGAAAGGTGTAGTACATGTGGTAGAGGATCAGTTTAACGAAGACCACGAACCCCACAAAGGAAAGGAACCGGTAGAACGCGGGTTGTGTCCAGAGATTGGAAAAGATGCGGACCCAGTCTTTCAGGGCATCCCTGCATGAGAACGCCATGGCGAGGTGAAAAGGAACTCCCGGATACCTGGGCTCTTCCTTCCTTATGCGCACGCCATCATCGGTCACCTCGACGCCTTCGCGCAGACCGAAGTACATGATGATCAGGTTGGGGATGGTGAAGAGAAGGCCGAGCAGAATGAGGGTCTGGTAGGTGCTGAGCTGTATGCCCAGCAGGGGTACGGAGTAGCTGCCGTATTCGCCCAGGCCCCCGCGCACCCTGTCGAATGTCCAGCCTGCTACGGCGAATCCCACGTTCATCATGGCGTAGTATATGGAGAAGGCAATGGAACGCTGGCGCGTGGTGGTAAACCGCTTGATTGCGGTTACCATGACCGGCGTCTGCAGCGCTTCGCCCAGGGCCAGCGGGAAAAGACCGAAAGGCAGCGCGATCCAGCGCACCGCGAAGAAAGTCATTATAAAGCGCGCGAAGACGCAGAGCCCGAACCCGGCCATAAAAGACTTGCGCAGGCCGATGGCGTCCACGAGCGACCCCACCATCACGGTCGAGATCGTCAGCAGCGAGGACCACGTCGCCACCACCAGGCCGGCGTGCACGTCGTTGAAGCGCAGGTCCGAGGAAAGCCAGAGTATGAGCGTGGAATTGACCAGGCTGTAGGCCACGATGGTCAGGATCTTGGTCCCGAAAATCAGCCATAGTTCGCGCACCGCGCCCTTCAGGACCTTAAATTTTCCGATAAACGACTCGTCTCTTGTCTCGGTCACAATGTCCCCTTTTCAAGTCTTGTTTTTGCGTTCCGGGAACGCCACGTATTACAGTCTCCCGGTATTTCCCCCGGGAAACGCGGTTGTATCCTGTAGGCTGTGCCGTACCTGTTTTTCAGCCAAGCCCGGCAAAACTCCCTCCTCTCATATATCCTTTCCACGCTTTTGCAGTCGCAAGCCGCAGGGTCGTTCACTATGAAATTGCCTTTTCTGTCGAAACCTTTTATGACCACAAGGTGGCCCTTTGTCTCCTTTATGGGGGAATTTTTGAGCTCGCCGGGTCCGTGGGTTATACTGGCGATAAGAGGACGTCCTGCGGCTATCTCCCCCTCGGCATCGGCCGCGGAATTCATCCTTGCAACATGGGCGTCAAGGCCTTTGAGCCCCGCAAAAGCCGTATTGAAAAACCAGTTGCCGTAGATGTTCTTGCCCGCATCGAATACTCCCCGCGCCGTTTCCAGGGGAGTTGATTTAATGCCCCAGTAATCCAGAACCATGGAAAGGGCGGTCGGACTGCAGATATCTCTGGCATATTCCGCATGTTCCGTCATCTGGGAATGCCGGCGTACGACAAGGGTTTTAGCCTGCGGCACACATTCGGGCACCCGTCTTCTGTCTTTAAACACCGGACTGCAAAGAGCGCTCTTTTCGTCATAGGGACAACGGGTATCGGTATACACAGCGGAAACAAGCCTTAGGACCGGGCTGTTCCTTCCCGACGATTCCATCACAACCCTGTAACGGAATGCGTCTGCCGTTTTTTTTTATTTTCAGGACATCTGTCTCCACGCAGGCCGTTTCATCTTCCTGCGAAGGAAAGCTTTCCGATTTTCCGTCCGGCGTAAATCTGCCCAGCTTATACCATCCGCTCCAGCTCCCCTCCCCGGAGGCTCTGCATCCGGTAACCCTCACCCGCACCTCCAGTGAAAATGCCGTGCCATGCGGCAGGAATGCGTTGGCCGACATTATCAGTTCCGTGAATGCATACCGCGCTTTTACCGGTACGGATTCTATTGTTCCGCGGCTTTGCTTCGGGATATTCGGCGCAGAAGACGAGGAAATGCGGAAAAGCCCTTCTGCATATCCGGCTTCTTTGACGTTTTTTTTATAAGCGCCGGTGAAATCGCATGGAGATGAATGCACTATTGTAAAGGAAGGATAAATTTTGCGGTATCCGGCCGCTGCGATATCTGCCATGATTATTCCGGAAGAAGCCAGTATTCCTCAGTCTCCAGGACACCACGTCTCCAGTCACCAGTTTATAATGGTTACACAAGAAACACAGACAATTTAAATACCGGTGACGTTACTGGTGACATTATGACATGGAAACCTGGCGACTTTTAAAAAATTCGGGGCACTCGGGGTTCCTGTCCGCCGGCAGGTTTGGCGGAGAACCGAGAATCTCCTCTCTTCAGATTCAGTCCTTCGGGGAGCCCGGAATTGAACCGGGAACCTCCTGGTCCCAAACCAGGCGCTCTATCCAGTTGAGCTACTCCCCGCAGGACTGCATCTGAAAATCCGGGCACCCCCTCCTACTGCCATCCCGGTGGGGCACCACACAGTAGTTCCCCTTACCCTCACCAGGCGCTCTGCCAATTGAGCTATGCCCCGGAAAATTTAAAATCACCCCATAATGGAAAGGATATCACTTTATGCTATTCTATTTCAAAAGTAGGACTTTTGGCCCTTTTAGAATGCATCCTATGCCTGCTATACTTGCAATAATCTCAATCTGCCGCCGGCCGGTCGGACGCAATCGAGTTCGGCAATGTTATTTACCGATGTCAGCATAAATACTATCCCATGAAAAAAATCTTTATTTTTTTTCTATTGATCTCTTCCTCCCTTCCTCTCATCCTCTCTTCATCCCTTTCTTTAGGCACTGAATTCTCCTTAAATGGAGACGTAAAGGAAATTATCGCCGAACTGAAAAAAGAACCGGCGCCTGACTTCGCGCCGATCCGGCCATGCGAATTTAAGCTTAAAGATTCGAAGATACATCAGAGTCATATCAACAGCGACTTGGGAGGCGACAATTTCACTTTTGTTCACCTGACTGATCTGCATATCGGCAGGATTGCCGGCTCTTACGGCGTGCCAGGAGCTGCCGGCGACTACGGCACGCCCGGATACGATGATTCCCCTCCCGAGGGCGATGAAGGCCTTCCTGCCATGCGTCTGCGCAAGACGGTCAACTGGATTAACGCCAACAAAGCCGACAAAGACATCCGGTTCGTCATGGTAACGGGAGATATTACCGAAAACAGCGAAAAATCGGAATTCCTCAAAGCAAAAGAGATTCTGGATGCCCTGACCGTCCCTTATGTTCCGATCATCGGCGGCCACGACCTGTGGCCTTACACGTCAGACTCCAGAGCGCCGACGCCATTCGGCGACCGGTATTTCAAGGAAGTTTTTGCCCCGACCTTCGACAAACTGAAAACCTTCTTCACTGAATGGGATGACGGCACCAGACTCGTTCCGGCATGGAACAGCAAACAGAAAATTGAAAGCTGGTTCCAGAATTACGCTTTCAGCTACGGCGGATATCACTTTATCTGTCTTGATTTCAACACAAGACAAAAAAGGTGGTTCGGCCTCATCAACGGAACGCCTCCAGCGGCGGAACTCTATGCTATTCCCGGAGGCACTTTCCGCTGGCTAAAGTCGCACTACGACAGCTATCCGCGCAAGGGGAACCGCAATATGCTTTTGTTTACCCATATTCCCCTTACAAAAGATATTCATAACTTTATAACGTCATTTTCCTTCCCGGAATATCACCGCCTCACCGACTACCTGAATAAAGAAAGCAACAGACATTCCGCAGGGTTGTGGTGCGCAGGGCATATACACCGCAACACGGAACGCATCATAAAAACACTGAACAGGAAAAATATTATCTGCCCCGGCATAGAGACCGGGCCCCTGTTCAACAGCAAAGCCATCCCTCTGATTACCGACATCGAAGCCATGTTGAACGACAGTTCCATCCGCCTGATTACAGTCTGGGGAGCCGATTCCGCGCTTTGTGCGGAAAATAAGTCAGGCTCTTCTTTCCCTCTGAATTAAACCCCGGCTTGCCGCCGGACGGTTTTTCATGGAACCCCACGGGCATGCCTCCATTCTCCGTAGCAGAGCTACTGCGAAGAATGAACGTGGTACCCAACAATACCCTCCTACGCCAAGGCTTCGGAAGGGTTATCCGCCAGTTTATCGCTTTGCGGTGACATCTCCCTTCTCCGTAGCAGTGCTACTGCGGAAGACGGGCGCCGAAGCACTGGCGCATTCATCGTGGTTTTCTGCGAAGGCGGATAAACGACGGGTTTGCTTTGGGACTCTGCTTTTTCATTAGAAGTTTCTATCGGCATGAATAGGAATTCTTGTGGTCGCCATGGGGACTATTCTTCCGTGCCCATCCGAACGCAGGCCGAGATTCAGCTGGTGGAAGGTCTCGGTTTTCGGCATAGTTGCGTCTTTCAATAAGGCGATGCGCGGCGGCGGGTATGGTCCTCTGGTGGTCAGCGGCCAGACGCTTGCCGGTGTGGGAGTGAAAAATGCGGTGGGGATTGTTCTGCTTTCCAAAGCTTTTACGTGTCTGCTGCCCTGCGCTTATTTTATTTCCACAAGCTTATATTTCCTGGTCCCGAGTCCTATCTTTTCCGCGTATTCCAGGCAGTGCAGTCCTGACGTGCCGGTTTTATCCCTGAAGACATCGTCTGAAGAAGCCGCTTTGTTTACCAGGTCATAACTTGCCTTATCAAGAGCGACAGGGTCATTTGAAGCCGCTATCCCTACGTCCCCCATGAAGGGTTTGGGCGCGCGGGCGCTGCAGTCGCAGGCTGATGATATGTTCATGAGCAGATTAATATAAATAAAACTGCCGGCTGCTGTTATGCCTTTTGCGTAATCCGCCAGCTTTTCCTGGAAGTTATCCCCCCTGCTGGATTTCTGAGATGACTGCATCGCCCCGTAAGGGCAGCCGGCTGCGCATTTGCCGCACCCTATGCATTTGCTTTTGTCGATCGCGAAGTCTTCCCTGATGGCGCCTACCGGGCACTCTTCCCTGCACATGCCGCACCTCATGCATTTTCCGGAATCTATCCACGGGAACTGCCTTGAATGCTGGGCTTTTTTGCCGGAGGGCGCAGCAAACCCCATGGCGACGTTCTTTATCGCTCCGCCGAAGCCGCTGCTTCCGTGGCCCTTGAAATGGGATATCACCAGAAAAGAGCCGTAATTTTCCATGTTCCTGCCAACGATGACCCGGGAGAAATGCCTGCCGTTGTACGGAACGGCTTTTTCGCCGCCCGAGTCCAGTATGTCAATCGGCGCATATCCCCAGCCGTGCTCCCTGGCGGTGGCGGCATGTTTTTTCGTATCCGACCGGGAACCGCCGTAAAGCGTGTTGGTTTCGACGAAAGTCCCCTTAAGTTCCGTGACCAGACCTTTAAGCAGTTCCGGCGGGATGAAGTTTTTGTTGCCCTTTTCGCCGAAATGCACCTTGACGCCAAGCTTGCCTCCGGGCTTGAAGTTCAGCTTTTCATAAACGGTCTTCAGCCTGGCCGGTGAAATTTCCGTTGAAAAATAAACCGTCGCCGGTTCAGGGGAAGTTTTTTCGCCTCCACCCTGTTCTTTAACTCCGGCGGCATGAACAAGGCCGGACAGACAAATGCCTGCCGATAGCGATACCGGTAAAAGTAATTTTTTTATTATTTTATACCTGCTTTCAGAAAACTGTCCGGGCATGATTAAAACAATATCAAAAACCGCGCAA
>JBDRGJ010000289.1:0-8649 GCA_043817835.1 bacterium | reverse complement strand
TTTAGAGGACCTTTTAATATCGAAATTGAAAGTTTTTCATTACTGGAGCGAATGCACAGGCCGGCGCTTTTTCTGAAAATACTGAAATTTATCCTGCTTGTGCCATGCTTCATCATATGGGGCCGGAAAAGAGGCCCCAGGGCTGCGCGCAGGTGCCTGTTTGAAATAAGCTGGAGAGTATTCGGCAGGAAAACCTACACTGTGTCAGGCTGGCCCGGCAGGATTTTTTACAAAGAAAGTTAACCTATGCGTCAGTATATAAAAAAGCTCCCCCCGCTTCTTGCAATCGGAATTGCGGCTTATGTTTACGCTTTGGCGGCAATGTCACTTTTTCAGTTCGTAATCCTGCCGGCTATGGATCCGCTGGCAGCAAACGGGCTTATCCCGGGGGATCCTGCGTATTACCACACGCTGGCTTTTGACCTTGCAGACCGGATTAAGCAAGAAGGCTGGAATGCGTGGAGTTTGAGACCATCTGGTCAAGGCATTGCGGGGATTACCGCTGCTCTTTACGTCATCATAATCCCTAAACCCTGGATGATAATTCCGTTAAACGCGTTCTTGCACGCACTCGCCTCTGTTGCGCTTATTGCGATTATTAACCGGTTTTTCCCGCTCAGGCTCGCAGTTATCGCGAGTCTGCTTTTCATCCTTTCGCCGTATGAAATGCACTGGTTCTCCCAATTAAACAAGGACAGCTTTGTCGCTGCCGGCTTTTATGTTTTCGTTTACGGGTGGCTGCTGGCGCTGAGACACCCGGACAACGGGAAAGAGTCGTCATTCTGGCCGGGACTGCTGCTTGTGGCAATCGGGACAGTGCTGATGGCTATTGTCCGCCCCTTTCTGGTTGCGATTCTCTGGACGGTAAATGTCGTGACAGTCGGCGCAATAATTATCAGGATATTTCGCGGTTTGCGGCGCGGCGTGCATCTGACAATGAAATCAGCCATTTTGCGCGGGACAGCCGCCCTGGCAATAATCTTTCCCATGCTATTAATGACTCGCGGCGCGGCGTCCGACAGCTTTTTGGCGACAAGAGGTTCCGATTTAACCGAAACATCTCAGCTCCCTGCGTGGGAGAAAACAGAATGGATGCCTCTCGCGATAGATAGGAAGCTGTTAGCCATGGCCCGTTTACGCGATGTTTACAGGAGTCTGGAATCCTCGGAAAACAACCCGACAACCCGCGAAATGCGGATAGATAGTACGCGCACATTCCAAAGTGCGCATGACTTTTTGACCTATATTCCGCGCGCGCTGCAGATAGCGCTGTTTGCGCCCTTTCCAAAGGACTGGATAATTTTTTACAAAACTAAGACCCAATCGGTTTTTAGGATCTTTGTAACCGGCGAAATGATTATTGCGTATCTTGCATTCTTCGCGCTGGTGTCTGGCTGCGTTGTATGCAGAGCCAGAGTGGAACTCTTTATACCGCTCGCTTATGCGGTTGCTGCCTTAATAATGTATGGACTGGCAACACCGTTTATCGGCACATTGTACCGCTATCGCTATTCGTTTTTTATGCTGCCGGTGGCGTTGGGAATTGCTTTTGGCCTGCAATTCTGGACTAAAAGAAGCGAACGGAGCCCTAACCCGGATTCTGCAGTTGCCCCCCACCCTACCCTCCCCCTCGAGGGGGGGGGCCGCTAACTGCGCCAGAGGCACGCGGCACGCCGAGCAGGATGAAGGAGGGGGTGGACAAAAAAATGCGGAACTTCCCGACGGTAGCAGTCCATCCATTGAAGATTTCAGGCTAACAGTCCGGAAAAGTAAATCCAGGTGGTCTGACAGGGGAAAAAGTGAAACATTGTTGTGTTATAGGCGGAAGCGGTTTTATCGGCTCCCATGTCGTGAAGCTGCTTGCGGCAACAGACAGAAAGATAACTGTTATCGGCAGGAAAGCCGGCTATCCCGGCAAATTGCCCAAAAACACGAGTTATATTCAGGGGGACTATGCGGACAGGGAGTTTTTGACATGCGCATTGCGCGGGGCAAACGAAGTGATAGATCTTGCCTATGCGACAGTTCCTCAAACCAGCTTTAAAAATCCGGTATATGATATTTTTTCCAATCTGCCTTCTGCCATAAATCTTTTCGAATCGGTAATCGCCAATGGAGTTCAGCGGTTAGTTTTAATTTCCTCCGGCGGGACAGTCTATGGCAAAGCCATGCATGTACCGATATGCGAGGATCATGTCACAAATCCCATATCTCCCTATGGCATCACCAAACTGGCTGTCGAGAAGTATGCCCGCATGTACGGGGAGATAAATTCCTGTCCCTTTGTCTGCGTCCGTCCGGGCAATGCTTTTGGAGAAGGCCAGGAGCCATTCATGGGCCAGGGCTTCATCAGTACGGCCATTGCATCCATATTGCTGCAAAAAGAAATTACGCTGTTTGGGGAATCGGGAACAATCCGGGATTATATTTATGTCGAAGATCTGGCAAAAGGCATTTTGGCAGCTCTGGAAAAAGGCCGGAACGGTTCTTTTTATAATATCGGCACGGGCGCGGGATACAGTAACAGGGATATATTGGATTTGCTTAATCCGCTGGCGGCTTCGGCCGGATTTGATGTAAAAATAAGAAAAGAGCCTGTCAGACCTTTTGATGTGCCGGTGAATATTCTTGATTCAGCCAAATTGTTTAATGATTCCGGGTGGAAATCAGAACTCCCTTTTGAAGCCGGATTAAAGCGCACATGGAAATGGCTGGTGAATTCAGTGAAAAACAGACATTTCGCGGGATAATTTAAAATGCCTAACAAGCCTGTAATTACAATCGGATTGTCTGTTTTTAACGGCGGGAAGACATTGAGCGCCGCGGTGCGGTCAATTATCGGGCAGACATTCACCGAATGGGAACTGGTCGTAACAGATGATGCTTCCACGGACGACAGCCTTGCGGTCCTGGAAAATTTTTCCGATCCAAGGATTAAAGTCGTCAAATGCGAAGAAAACAGGGGGCTTGCTTTCAGATTAAATCAGATTGTTGAGATGGCTGAAGGAAAATATTTTGCGCGCATGGATCAGGATGATATTTCCTTTCCGGAACGGATTGAGAAACAGGTGCGATACATGGAGAAACATCCTGAAATAGATCTGTCGGGCACGGGCATACTGGTTTATCGCGGCGAAGGATTGATTCTGGGCAGATTGCCGGTTGCGGAAAAGCACGGGGAAATATGCAGGTATCCCTGGAAAGGCTTCTACCTGCCGCATCCCACGTGGCTGGGCCGGACAGAATGGTTCCGCAGACACCGGTATTCCTCATCTGCCGATAAGGCCGAAGATCAGCATTTATTGTTCAGAACCTTCCGCCACAGCCGGTTTGCATGCCTGCCTGAAGTGCTCCTGGGATACAGGGAGGAACCGCGCGCTCTGCGAAAAATGCTGGCGGCCAGACATGTTTTCTTCAAGTCGTTTTTTCGTGAGGCATTTATCCGCGGATGGTATATCATGGCAGCCGGGATGGCGTTCGCGCAGGCGCTGAAAGCCGGCGGCGACATCCTGAATATTGTATCCGGCATAAAGATATTCCGAAATCCTCTTTTGCCGCTGAACGGGGAACTGCGCCGGGAATGGAACAATTTGTGGGAGAAGGTAGTCGGTCATTCTTCCCAGAGCCTTCCCAAAATTATTTATTTCGTTGCGGAGGACTGGTTCTTCTGTTCTCACTTTTTAGACCGTGCCGTTGCGGCGCGCCGAGATGGTTACCGGGTGATCGTGGCGGCGAGAGTCGGTGCTCATGGCGGAAAAATTACTTCGCATGGTCTTAGGCTGATTCCCATCAATCTGCTGCGGCGCGGGATGAATCCATTCCGCGAGCTGGAAGTGATTTGGAAATTGATCCGTCTCTACAAATCAGAGCGGCCCGATATCGTTCATCATGTCGCGTTAAAGCCGATCTTCTACGGCAGCATTGCGGCAAGGGTCGCCGGTGTTCCGGTTACTGTAAACGCCCCTGTCGGTATGGGCTACGCATTCAGTTCGCAACGCTGGAAAGCGAGATTATTGCGTCCGCTGGTAACTCTTATCTATCGTTTCCTTCTGAATCCATCCAACAGTCACGTGATTTTAGAAAATCCCGATGACCGAAGAATGCTGACGGATATTCGTATTGTTCGTCCTGAGCGCACATCGCTGATTCGCGGGTCCGGCGTCGATTTGCGGATGTTCCCGCCCGCGCCGGAACCACAGGGCAAACCGGTAGTAATCCTGGCATCCCGTATGCTTTGGGATAAGGGGGTGGCGGAATTTGTGCAGGCTGCACAGCGTCTGCGGGCACAGGGTGTTTTAGCCCGATTTGTGCTGGTCGGTGACAGTGATACGGGCAATCCGGCGGCAATTCCCATGATTCAATTGCAGGTGTGGCAGAACAGCGGCGTGGTCGAGTGGTGGGGGCATAGGGACGATATGCAGGGGGTGTTTGCACAATCACATATAATATGCCTGCCGTCGTACAGAGAAGGACTGCCCAAAGTATTGCTTGAAGCGGCGGCGTGTTCCCGTCCGATTGTCGCAACAAATGTGCCGGGATGCCGGGAAATCGTGCGGGACGGCGTAAACGGCCTGCTTGTCCCTGTGCGCGATGCCGTAGGACTCGCCGCCGCACTGCGGCGTATGATAGAAGATGCAAAATTGCGGCGTGTGATGGGGGCCTGCGGCCGGGAAATTGCAGAGAAAGAATTTTCTAACGAGAAAGTAATAAGCGAAACTCTCGCCGTGTACCGCAAACTGCGCGTGTGACAGGGAGCTTGACTGCCGGTTTTGACAGGCTGGCCGTCAACCAATATGCTCGAAATATTTTTCGGCAGATACCCGCAACTCTTTAACGGATTGCAATGAACATACTGGTCATTGGAGCAACCGGTTTCATAGGCAGACCGCTTTGCGGGGAACTGCTTGCAAAAACCTGGCAGGTGCGCGGCGCCGTTTGGCGCGATGAACCCGTCGTGAGCCTTCCGGCAGGTATTGAAACCGCTTCAATCAATTCCATCGGTCCTGATACTGACTGGTCGGAAGCGTTGACGGGAATTGATACTGTCATCCACCTTGCAGCCAGGGTGCACGTGATGGATGAGACAGATGCGGAACCGCTTGCCGCCTATCGCCGGGTAAATGCTGCCGGGACGGAAAGACTGGCCCGGATGGCCGCGGCCAGGGGGGTAAGACGCCTGGTTTTTCTCAGCTCGGTGAAAGTCCATGGCGAGGAAACCTCGGCACGGTACACGGAAGAAGACCGTCCCGCGCCCCTGGACCCTTACGGCGTCAGTAAGCTAGAGGCTGAAGATATTCTGAAGAGGATTGCCGGGGAGACCGGTCTTGAGGCGGTGATTATCAGACCGCCGCTGGTGTACGGTCCGGGAGTGAAAGCAAATTTTTACCGGCTGCTGGGCATTGTCGCGAGGGGCGTGCCATTGCCGGCGGCCGGCATCAACAACGCGCGCAGCCTGATCTACCTTGGCAACCTGATCGGTGCGATTGTCATCTGCGCGACGCACCCTCTGGCTGCCGGGCAGACATTTCTCGTCAGCGATGGCGAGGATGTCTCTACGCCGGAACTGGTTCGCCGCATCGCCGCAGCCCTGGGCAAGCCGGCTCGCTTATTTCCCTTTCCGCCCGCGCTCATGCGTCTGTTGGGAAAGGTGACCGGCAAAACAGCCGCCGTAGACCGGCTGCTCGGCTCGCTTTTGGTTGACAGCGGCAAAATCAGGCGGGAACTGGGCTGGAAGCCGCCCTTCACCATGTCAGACGGGCTTAAAACTACGGCAGAATGGTATATTAACAGGGAAAAACAGGGATTGGAAGGTTAGAGGATTGGAGGTTTGGCAACTGAAAGAAGGGTCGTAAGATAAAATCCATGAAACGCTCTTTTGATATCGTAATGGCGTTGCTGCTGTCAGTGATGCTTGGCATACCGATAATAGTCATTGCATTGCTGGTGAAGCTGACCTCAAAAGGGCCCGCATTATATTGGTCGGACAGGGTAGGGAAAGATAATAATATCTTCAAAATGCCCAAGTTCCGCACCATGCGGACCGATACTCCGGCCATGGCGACCCATCTGCTGGAAGGCCCGGACCGCTTTTTGACACGGACAGGAAAATTTCTGCGCAAATTCAGCCTTGATGAGCTGCCGCAGGTGTGGACTATTTTAAGGGGAGACATGAGCTTTGTGGGCCCGCGCCCGGCGTTGTTTAACCAGAATGATCTGGTCGAACTGCGGACCAGGAAAGGAGTGCATGTATTGACCCCGGGCTTGACCGGATGGGCGCAGATCAATGGCCGGGACGAGCTTCCGATACCCGTAAAGGTTGAATTTGACGAATATTATTTAAAAAACAGAAGTTTTCTTCTGGATTTCAAAATCCTGTTTGTAACGCTGTATAAAGTTATAAGAAAAGAAGGGGTTAAACATTAATCTTGATTCTGCAGTTGCCCCCCACCCTCCCCTCCCCCTCGATGGGGGAGGATGACAGCGGGGGGGGACAAAAAAGTGCGGAACTTCCTACGGTTGCAGTCCGTCAATTGAAGATTTCAGGTTAACCTGAATTCCAGATTACATATCCGCGGCACTGTATCTGCAGCTGGGGGGTAACTGCTGTTAGAGGTCGGTCCAAATTTATATAATTTACTGAGCTTTCACTAAATAAAGGATACACTGACCGGGATGATTTTGGAGCGAAACGAGGAATGTGGAGAGCTCATAGCGGGGCTATGTAAGCGACAAGTGACGAAGTTGCAGCCCGAAAGCACCCGGCCTTTTCCCTGCGGGAAAAGGAGGCTTGCCTTTGAACGACTGCTTCGTCGCTTCTCACTCACAGACCCCCGGTATGCTCGCTCGTCGCGCCTAGCATTCATCTCAAATCCAAGCCTCCAATGTATTCATTATTTAGTGAAAGCTCAGTAATTGCTGATGAAAAACAAATTAAGGAAGCATACGGGCTGGCTTTTATTTTTTCTGGACTTTTTGGCAGTGCTCCTTTCGTATTGGATATCATTTTGGCTCAGGTTTGATTTTAACCTTCCCGCGTTTGAATTATCCAATTTCCTGGCCACTGTTATTATAGTCGCGGGGCTCAGGCTGCTTTCGTTCCATTATTTCAGCCTTTACAGGGGGGTATGGCGGTATGCCAGCATTGATGATTTAACCTCTATCTTTAAAGCCATCGTCGCAAGCCAGGTCATAATTTCAGCCGTCATACTCTTTCTCAGACACGCGCACTTTCCCCGCTCAGTGCTGATAATAGACCCGGTGCTGACTGTTATATTTGTGGGAGGCATAAGGTTTATCATAAGAACAACGCGTGAGTTGCGGTATAAAGGCAATAACGCAGAACTTCCGCGGATGCTTATTTTCGGAGCCGGGGATCTTGGAGAAAGCATTCTGCGGGAAATTAAGAGAGATAAGACACGCAGATATAACGTTATCGGTTTTGTAGATGATAATCCCGAAAAATGGCGCCATCACATTCACGGGACGCCTATTTGGGGCGGCAGAAATGTGCTGGCCAAAATAATCGGGAAGTATTCGGTGGACGAGGTGGTCATTGCCGTAAATCATTCCAGGGGGAAACTTATAGGCGATTTGATTGAGCTTTACCAAAACAGCGGGATGCTGAAAAAGGTTCAATTTAAAACTGTTCCGACTCTCTCGGAATCCCTGAAATATTTATCCCGGTCCGGGACAAATTTGAGAAAAATAGAACTGAGCGACCTTCTGAACAGAAAGTCCGTTCAGACAGATCTGGCTGCGGTGTCAAAACTGGTAACAGGAAAAACCGTGCTGGTTACCGGCGCCGGCGGCACCATAGGGGCGGAACTTTGCCGTCAGGCGCTGCGATTTAAGCCTAAAACGCTGCTAATGCTTGAGAATCACAATACGGCGTTATTCTACGCGGATAAAGAGTTGACAGAACTTTCAGAAAACAGCGAAATTGTTTCTTTGGCCGGCGATGTCAAAGATAAGACCCTGCTGAACAATATTTTCAGAAAATACCGGCCTCACCTTGTTTTTCATGCCGCAGCCCACAAACATGTTCCGCTGATGGAATCCAATCCCCAGGAAGCTGTTAAAAATAATACCCTTGCGACCCATCTCCTGTCGGAGACAGCCGTTGCGCACGGCGCGGAAAGAGTTCTTTTTATTTCAACGGATAAAGCAGTCCGGCCATCCAACGTAATGGGCGCCTCAAAGCGCCTTGGTGAAATGGTTATTGCCGCAATGGCCGCGGATTCCAAGACTAAATTCATGGCTGTCCGTTTTGGAAACGTCCTGGGCAGTTCCGGAAGCGCGGTCAATATTTTTAAGGAACAGATAGCAAATGGCGGACCGGTTACGGTCACCCATCCCGAAGCCACCAGATACTTTATGACCACGCAGGAAGCGATACAACTTATACTACAGGCGTGCGCCATGGGAAAGGGTGGAGAGATATTCGTGCTCAATATGGGGGAGCCTGTTAAAGTTTTAGATCTTGTGAGAAACTTAATTCTGCTTGCAGGATTGGAGCCCGACAAAGATATCGCCATCAATTTTACCGGCTTAAGACCCGGAGAGAAATTGCACGAGGAGCTTTTCCCGTTGGCTGATGTGCGCAAAGATACGGGACACCCGGATATTTTTATGGCTGTGCCGGAGGGGGCA
>JBDRGJ010000288.1:0-6388 GCA_043817835.1 bacterium | reverse complement strand
AGGAACCATGTACCTTTTGACTCCAAAAGGTACATGGTTCCTTTTGGGTATCAATTGAATAATGCTTGAAATATCAGTCTAAACGGCCTTAATAACACAATCCGGATTGAACCGGAGCCGTAGCGTTTTTTAAGAAAATGTTGCCCCGGGAAAAGGAATCTCAATGCAAGGAACGGCCTTGCCAGAACAGGCAGCAGGTATTCCAGGAAACGCACGGGCTCCGGGCTTGCCGCCGCCTTTCTGAAAAAAAACAGTATTGTTTTATCCACCCCCACCTTTATCCTCCCCCGCGGCCTGTGGCCGCACCGTCCTTGTGCCTCTGGCGCATCAAAACGACGCGTGGGGGAGGGCTGGGTGGGGGGTATCTGCCGTTTTCGGGCTAACCCAAACTCCGTAAAAATATCTGCGGGAACCGGCAACCCTTCCGTTTTAAGCCTTTCAAGCGTCGCGGCAAAAAGCGCTTCGAGCCCGAGCGCGCGAACCCGTCCGGAAAGTTTCTTCCAGCAAAATTCTTTTCCATTACCCCGGATTTTGCAGTTGCCCCCCACCCTACCCTCCCCCTTAAAGGGGGAGGGTGAAGGAGGGGGTAGTTCGCCAACAGGGGATTTCAGGCTTGAGATTCTCTCCAGGTCTTTTTTCGTCTTTTCCAGCAGGCAGCCGTGATGAAGCATGGAGTGCGCGCAGGCATGGATGAACGATTCGACGGGATTGAGGATTTTCACTTCAACGGAATCCGTTTTAACGGACATGGTCTCCTGCCAGGCCTCAGACTGGTCGCTCAGATACCGCAGTTCGGTGTGCACGTCCACGATGACAGGAGGACCTGTCAGGGTAGAGGGTATGGGGTAGAGGGTAGAGTTATCATTCGTTTTCTGATTTCTGGTTTCTGACCTCTGACCTCTGACCTCTGACTTCGGTCTCTGACCGCCCCGTATCAGGCCGCCCTGCGGCGTAGCACCGGGGCTGACTTCCGCATTCCTGATAAACGCCTGGCTGCTGTTTTCCATGGACCGGTAGCCCAGTCCGGAAAGTATTTCTTCCAGCTTTTTCCCGTCATGCGGCCTGACCAGTATATCTATGTCCGTCATTTCTCTTTCGTCCAGAGATGCACAACCGGAAGCAAGCAAAGCCGAGCCCTTAAGGATGATAAATTCCAGTTCGCGCTTTGCGCAGGATTCGGCCAGTTCTTCCAGGGCCCCGGCCAGAAGCAGATTCCTGGCTATTACTGCTGATAACGGGGTACAGGGTACAGGGTAGAGGGGATAGGGTTTGAGCAACTCCGTTCTTTTCATTTTTTTATCGCAATTGCGCAATGGCTGCTGAGCGGGGCCGAAGCCTTGTAATAGAAATAACTTTCATCCTGTTCTGACGGTTCCATTTTTACAAGATGCCAGCCTGAGTTTACAAAGCAGAGGAAAAAGAGCGCTTCGGCGGAAATGTCGGCCACGCCTTTTTTTATCTTCAAACTGAAAACAGCATCGCCTTCGGCCCTGACGCGGCTGAGATGCAGCTGGAAGGCTTTCAGGATTTTGAGATCTGCCGGCAGCGTCCCGGAGAGCGGTTCCGGCAAATCGCCTTCAATAACAGATACCCGGACGGCAGGGACGCCCCTTATCGAAGTCTTGAAGCGTATTTCATGCGCGGCCGCGGCCCGGGACATGGCCTTGACTTCATATCGCACTCCGAGCGAAGAAATTTTTAAAGGCACATAACTGACATCGTAATCCCTGAGCGTTCCCTTCACCGCCCCTGCGGAAGAAAGCTGCGCGGTCGTGGGTTTTGATGAAGGGCTTTCAGCCTTGGCGAATCTGAATGCGACGGAAAAACGATGGGAATTGCCAAGGTCTCCGAAAGGCGTAAAAGCATAATCAAAAGAAAACCGGCTGAACAGGAGGCCCATGCCGGCGGAGAATCCGGACCAGCCGCCCAGCTCGTTGTCGTAGAGCCTGTATCTGTAGCCCGTTCTAAGGGCCAGCCTGCCGGTAAGCGGATAATCTGTTCCCAGGATAAAGAACGGATAATTATCAATCGGCTTATTGAAATCAAACGAGACAAGCGCGCCGGAATAGGTGAGCCTGTGGCTGATCCCTGCCTTGAAGTTGAGGGGAAGTGCGAACCGCTTTGATATGAATTTTACTCCAGGTCCGATGTTCTGCACGGCAAGGCCGGCCGTGAAAAAGCGGTCGGCCAGGGTGAAATCATAAAGAGCCCCCAGGTCGAGCGCGAAAGTGCTGCCGGATGTGTTGTCTATGGTCTGCTTTATGAATTTAACGGCGGAGCCGACATTTAAAGAAGGGGTGACGGGATGTCCGTAGCCGAGATGAAAAGCCGTGTCATACGCTCTGAAAGTGCCCTCAGGGGAAGATATCGGATAAATAGGATCGTTTTCATAGAGACCGCTCCTTCTTTCAATGTCTTTGGGCGTGGTGAAATAATTCAGTCCCACCCCCCAGACTCCGGAAAAACCGGCCCTGTTTTTTAAAAACCCTATTTGTTTCCCCGGCAATATGTACGACAGGAACTCCTGATTGAGGCCCTGGAAATAGTTGTTATGTGAAAAGCTCAGGCTTCTGTCTTTGTTGTTGACAAGCCCGGCCGGATTCCAATACAGTGCGGAAGGATCGTCTGCAACCGCGGTAAAAGCGCCCCCCATGGCAACCGCTCTTGCGCCGACGCCTATCTTGAGAAAAGTGGCGGAGGTGGAGCCGGCCGCGGGGTGAATCTTCGCACCGAGTGCAAGGGATGAGGTATGAAGTATGAGGTATGAAGCAAGAATACAAACGAGAGGTTTCTGAAGCTTTTTAACAATGGATGTCAAAATTTTTATAAGTTCCTCGCTTTCATCGATTAATCGGACAGCAGGTTCGGAATTGGCGCGCCCCGAATCTTTTAAAAGTCTAAGCCAGAATTTGCTTTCCCTTGCTTCTTTCCTGGCTATATTATGGCAATGCGCAAAATCTTTTCTGCTGAAAGCCGCAAATCCTTCTTCCATATTGGCTCCCACCGAAGTCCCGGCACGTAAAAGCTGGCGGCCTATTTCAATGCCCACGTAGTCTTTTTTCAACATGTCCAAAAAACGGATAATATTCAGTCCGAATTGATATGTTCTTTCTCTCAGTTCCTGTCTCTTGCGGTTTTGCGCGGGATCGGACAGGCTGTAAGATATTTCAGCGTCTCGAAGTTCATGCCTTGCCTTTTTTGCCGGCCTAAACTTGTTCATCTTTCGCCCCTTTTCCCTTCGTTTTCATACTTCATACTTCATACTTTCTTAATGGATTATCGCCAGTCTCTTTATCAGGGATTTGGAACCTGCCGCGCTTTTTGCCTCCAGTTTGTATTGATAGACCCCGCTTGCGATATTCCCTATGTTCCAGACTATCTCCGAAGTCAGTCCTGCCGGACAATTGGATTTTTCAAATCGCGCGATTTTTTCGCCGGCCACGTTATAAACGTCGATGGTGACGTAGGCGTCATACGCTGTTCTGAATTTGAAGGTCAGGGTGTTGCCTTTAGCGGGGTTGGGGTACGTGTAGACGGCGTTTCCGCTTATCAGGTCGCCGGAGGGGACATATTCCATGATGCGGAAATAAGAAAAATGCAGAACCTCCGCAGTCACCAGGTTTGATTTATAGTCCACCTTTGAAGTGTTCAGGATCAGCCAGGTCCCGTCCACAAGCGTATAGATCCTCAGGTTTTCTTCCTTCATGCCAGCAATATCGGCAGAGGCATAAGGCAGGGTGAGAAGCGCCGGTTTTGTGAGCGTGGTATTCGGGTTTTTGAATTTTACTTCATAAACAATCGCAGTGGGTTTGGCCTGAGTGTTCGCCTTTGCCGTAAACATCGGCTGATAGGTAACGGGGTTCAGTTTTGAAACCATTATGTTGTCGTTTTGCGAAGCGGCATTCCCGGGGATGTCGACCCTTGCCCCGTCCGCAAGCCGTATGGATCCGCCCTGTGAGGCATCAAAAAACCGCCAGTTATCAGCCGATATGCCGTTTGATTCAGCGGAAAGAGGGGAATTGTTGGTGCTGTCAAAGGCGGCAACCGAATAATAGAACCGGATGTTTTCGGTGGCGGTGGCGTCAATGTAGGTGTTTATGCCTTTTGAAACCATTGCCAGAGGGGAGGCTGAAACATAAGCCGAAGTCTGGGTACGCCTGTAAATCCTATAGCCGTAAACATCGTTGGCAAGAGCCCCGTCGTCCGGCGAAAGCGTCCAGGTCAGAGTAAGGCTGCCGCCGTCGTCGCCGAGCGTATCGGTCGCAAGCAGTCCGGCGGGAGGCAGCGGCGGGACAAGGTCTATGGTCGCGCATGCGGTCGCAATGTTCGAAACAAGGCTGAGATTGGACGCGAAGTCGGCCGTCTTGACCGCGAAATAATACGTGACGCCTCCGAAAAGTCCGCCGATCTCACCTCCCATGTTGTCTCCGGCCGGGCCTTCAACGGAGATGGTGCTGCTGCCTAAAGAGACCGCGTCAAAATCATTCCAGTTGTGGGTCGGGGAGGACGTGTGCTTTATTGTGTAGTGCGAGGCGGTCCCGATGTCGCCGTCGTTGCCGGGGGCGGTCCAGGAAAGCAGCACGGTCCCGGCATTGTCGCCCGGCTCCGCGTCCAGATCGTTTATTTTTGCCGGAGGGATGTTGTCGCCGGTATCGTTTATGGAATAAGCCGAAGCAGAATTTGAGTTTTCGGACTCGACATAGCCGTCGAATGCCCGCACAGTGTAGGTGAAGGTGGTCCCCGTAACCGCAGATGAGTCGATATGCGTCAAGGCGGCGGAACTGACCGAGGCTGTTTCCGCGAAGCCGTCGCCGGCATCTCGGTATATCTTATAAGCGGTTATGCTGCCGGAAGCAGGCGCGGTCCAGTCCAGCCTTATTTTATTTCCATTGTCGTTCGGGACATCGGCTGCCGCAAGCTGTGACGGCGCAGGCGGAGCGGCGTTTACCCTTACGGTCAAAAGAGCGGTGTTGTCAGTTCCGGACACCGGGTTTTCAAGCGCGGCGAGCTTCAGGGTATAGACGCCGTTGGCAAGGCCCGTGGTGTCCCAGTCGGCCAGAGTGACGTTCTCTATTGAATAAACGGTGCTGCTTGAAATTATGGTTTGCCAGGCCCCGGGATCTTCACCCTGGCCGTATTTAAGCTCATAGCCTGTCAGGGCAGGGTTAACGACATATCCTTTTACTGTCACAGTGCCGTTTACAACCTGGTCCCTTCCGAGGTTTGAAATTGAAACCGTTTTGGCCGTTTTATAAGCCGCAAGTTTTCCGTCGAAAGTGGCCACAAAAATCATTCCGTTTGAGATGCCCGGGGAGGAATAGACCGGGCTTGAAAAAGTCACATCAGCGACAAGCGGAACCGAAACCGCGGCAGAGGTGAACGCGACAAGGCTGCCGTCAACCGTGCCCGCGTAGATGATTTCATTCGCCATGGCCGGGGATGAAAGTATGCCGAGGTTGGAAGTGCTGCCCAGCGTGGGGGAGCTGGGCCAGACATACGGCGGCGATTGCTCGGTCTGTTGGCGGTCCAGCGCGGAAATATCCAGCGCGTAAAGGGTGTTTGCCTCCGCCCCCCCCGAAAAATACATCCTGTCTTTTGTCACCACCGGGGAGCCTATCTGTTCCCAGGAGTCGTTTTCTTCAAAAGCGCCGGATAAAGAATTCAACAGGATCCCGTTGGAAGTGTTAAGCGCCAGCGGCTTTTTTTCGTCATGACCGGGCAGTGCGTACAGGATGCCGCTTGAAACCGCAACGGCGTTTATCCCGTAGCTGCCGCCCATGGTCTGGTAAAACAACTCCGGAGAAGAAGCGGTTTTGGTTATCGCGTATATATTCCCGTCATTCGCACCGAAATAGACCCGAACGCCGTCTGTAGCCGGAGGAGAGTCGACGGGCTGATTAGCGCTGTATTCAAACAGCAGCTGCCCGGTGGATTCATTAAATACCTTTAATTTTTTTTCGGGAGAGCCTGTGCCCATAAAAACCTTGCTGTCCAGGACCAGCGGCGAAGAGACTGAGGGCGCGCCCAAAGGGGCCCGCCAGAATATTGTCCCGGTCAGGCGGTTTAAAACGTAAAGAAAACCGTCCATGGACGGGACATAGACGTTGTCGCCGGAGACTGTGGGCGCGGCATCCACCCAGCCGCCCGTCCGGAACTGCCATATCGGCGCACCTGTCCTGGCGTTGCGGGCGTATATTCTGTTATCCCGTGAACCGAAATAGACTATGCCGTCAAAAACCACCGGACTTGAAATTATGCCTGCCCCAGCCTGGATTTCCCAGGCTGGGGTAAGCGGCGGATAAGCCTGCTCTGCGGCAAAACCGGTTCTGGCATTGTTGCCCCTGAAGGTGGGCCAATCGCCTGCAAAAACAAAGGATGAGGGATGAAG
>JBDRGJ010000287.1:0-7834 GCA_043817835.1 bacterium | reverse complement strand
ACTTATTCACAGTGTCCACATGAATTCACAGAAAAAGAAAAGCAGCAAAAGAAAAAAAGGAACGACCGACGACGGACATTTCCTCTTCTCGACGGAACGGACTCGTACTATTTGGGGCTCATCTCTGGATTAGAATATGCTCTGCCCTCTTTCTGTCCGTATGGCTTGCGCCGGAGTTTTCTGCTATCATTCTGCGGAGACTTCTAAATGACGAAAAAAACCGGCATGAAAATTTCGGTCGTTATTCCCGCGAGAAACGAGGCCGCCACCCTGGCTGAGACGCTGGAGGGATGCAGGATGTACGCCGACGAGCTTGTGGTCATTGACGGCCGCTCAACGGACGGAACCCCCGAACTGGCTGAAAAGCTGGGCGCGAAAGTCTATCCGGACGCCGGCAGGGGCAAGGGCGAAGCCCTTCGCATGGCCATAGAAAAGGTCACGGGGGACATAATCGTTTTCATAGACGCAGACGGCTCACACGACCCGCATGACATACCCAGGCTGACGGCGCCGATAATCGCCGGCGAGTATGACCATGTCACTGGCTCCCGCATGCGGGGCGGCTCTGATGAACTGCACGGCGATTTAGGCAAGTTTATACGCATGGTTGGCAGCGACATAATCACCATGGGCATAAACTATCGTTTCGGGGTTCGCCTGACAGACAGCCAGAACGGATTCCGCGCCATAAAGGCCTCGGTCGCGCGCCAGCTGGAACTGAAAGAAGACATCACTTCTATAGAGCAGGAAATGGTGATCAAGACGCTTAAAAAGGGCTTTCGCGTCGGCGAGATCTCGGCCCACGAATACGCAAGGAAAGCGGGGGAGTCCAAAATAAAAGTATGGAAAGTGGCCCCCCGCTATGTTTATTGCTGGCTGAAAAACCTTATTTTCTAGTCAATTCAATCTCCTACCGTGTCCAGCAGAATAGTTCTCATAAATCCGCCGGTCCCAGACGAAAAGGTCTGGGTAAGGGAAGGCCGCTGCCAGCAGTGGGACATCTGGGGAGCGCCCTTTCCTCCGCTGAGCCTGGCGCTTATTTCAACACAGCTCGTAAAGGCCGGTTTTGAGACCCGCATCATAGACAGCGGACCGCAAAAGAAGTGTCTCGAGACCGTTCTGGCCGAGTGTGTTGCTTTCGCCCCCATGGCTGCTGTAATAGCGGCAGCGACCCCGACTATTCACACGGACCTGGGCTGGTTCCTTACGGAACTGAAGAAAAAAGTCCCCGGCATAAAGGCTGCGGTGATAGGGATACATGTTTCAGCGCTGCCGGAAGAAACCCTGCTGCGCTATCCGGACGCAGACTTCGCTGTAATGGGGGAGCCGGAAATCACCTCACGCGAGCTGATTTCTTCGCTGGCTGAGGGAAGGACGGGGTTATCGGAAATAAAGGGCATAGCATACAGGGACGACGGGCGGATTAAAATCAATCCGCCGCGCTGCTGGATTGAGGACCTGGACTCGCTCGGCCTGCCGGACTGGGGAAAGATATCCTTCAAGGACTACCCGCTTCCTATAACCGGCAGACCTTTTTCACTGATAGTTTTCTCACGCGGATGCCCGTTCGAGTGCAGGTTCTGCGCCACGCAGGCATACAACGGCCAGCGCGTCAGGAGGCGAAGTGCGCTCTCGCTTTTGGAGGAAATCCGCCATAATCTTTCTCTGGGGGTAAGCGACTTCCTGTTCTGGACCGAGCAGATGACTCTGGATGCGGACAGCCTTAATTCCTTTCTGGACGCCGTACTCGCGGAGGGTCTGAATAAAAAGATAAAGTGGGTCTGCAACAGCAGAGTGGACTTCGCCGACGAAGCGCTTTTCGGAAAAATGCGGGAAGCAGGCTGCTGGCAGATAGCTTTCGGCTTCGAATTCGGGGACGATCGCATACTCAGGCTGGCCGGAAAGGGAGGCCGCAGTTCAATCGCCCGGTCCCGTGCGGCGGCTGAGGCGGCTGCAAAAGCCGGACTGGTCGTAGACGGCCATTTCATAATCGGTTATCCCGGTGAAGACGCAGAAACGATGCGGGCCACCATAAACCTGGCGCTTTCCCTGCCGATTACTTTCGCGCATTTTTATGCGGCCGTACCTTTTCCAGGGGCGAAACTTTACGAAGAAGCGGTGCATAACGGCTGGATTGAGCCGTCCCGGTGGGACCGGCTGAACCAGGACATGCCAGCCATAACCACCGACAGGCTGAATCCGCATCTGGCGGGCCGCTATATACGCCGGGCATACCGTAAATTTTATTTCCGGCCGGCAACCGCCCTGCGCATACTGCGGATACCGAACGGCATAAAAGAGTTTTGGAAACTTTTTCTCATCGGTATCGGGTTTCTCAGGCAGGTTAAATGATAAAAACTTTTAAAACCGATGTCCTGATCATAGGGGCCGGACTGACCGGTCTTTCCTGCGCCGCCGGACTTGAGGGAAAGCGGGAGTATCTGTTGCTCGAATCCACGGGCAGGCCGGGCGGCCTTTCCGGTTCGGACCGCAAAGGCGGATTCATTTTCGACTACTCGGGCCATTTGCTCCACTTTCACGACCCGGAAGTCAGAAAATTCATCCTGGAACTGCTGGACGGTAACGTTTCGCTTTTGAAAAGGGATTCTCGCATATGGTCGCACGGGGTCTATACGCGCTACCCGTTCCAGGCCAACACGTATGGTCTTCCGCCCGAAGTTGTCAGCGAATGCGTTCGCGGCTTCCTCAAATCTTATCTCCGTTCCCTCCGTCGCTCTACCCCGGACCGGCTGGGGTCCCCTCCGGGGAACCGTCCGCACCCGGAGTTTCACGAGGGTGTCTACCCTCTACCCTCTACCCTGTCTTTTAAGGAGTGGGCCCTGTCCGTCTTCGGCGAAGGAATCTGCCGCCACTTCATGTTTCCATACAACGCCAAGCTCTGGCGCCGGCCCCTTTCAAGTCTGGGGTCCGACTGGTGCGCGCCCTTCGTACCGAGGCCCAGGCCGGAAGACGTGATACGCGGGGCTTACCATGACAGCAGGACTCCGTTCGGCTATAACGCATGCTTCCGCTACCCGATAATGGGCGGAATCCAGTCCCTTGCCGATGCATTGACTAAGAAAGCAGGCAACATTCTTTATAACTGCCGGGTGGAGTCGGTGGACTTTTCGGAGAAAAAGGCGCTGGTGTACGGGCTTGGCACGGTCAGATTCAACCGGCTGGTCTCCACCATGCCGCTGAAAAGACTGATAGAGACCGCCTCAGGCGGCGTGCCCGCTTCTGTGCGAAGGGCCGGCTTAAAACTGAAATTCACTTCTCTCAGCGTGCTCAACCTTGGGGCGGAAGGCCGGGCCCCTGGAATGCACTGGACATATTTTCATGAAAAGCAATTCCCTTTCTACAGGGCGGGGATATACTCTAATTTCTCCCGTCATCTGGCTCCGGATGGAGCGTGTTCCTATTACATAGAGTTTTCACATCACGGAAAGCCTGGCAACAGACGGCAGCTGGAAGAATCTTCCATACGGCTTCTGAGGCAGTGCGGAATGCTCGGAGAAAAATCAAAAGTCGTGGAAAAGCACTGGCAGGGAATAGACTGCGCTTACGCTATTTATGACAGGGAAAGGGAGCCGGCGCTCAAAACAATCAATTCCTTTCTCAGGAGCCGTGGCGCGGTTTCAGCCGGCCGCTACGGGGCCTGGAAATATTCTTTTATGGAAGAAGCTATCAAGGACGGCGGCAACTGCGCGCTGCAACTCTGCGGAACCGGAATTCGCGAGACTGCCCCCCGAAAATCAGAACTTCGTCCCATTTAACGACCTAAATTCCACGCTGGAAGTATAGTCTAAGTTTTTTTCTTTGCTCTACCCTCTACCCCGGGCCGGCTAGGGCCCCCTATGACTCTGGGGCGCCGCAAAGCACCAGAGGTTTGCGGCACGCCGGAGGCGACCGCCCGGCTCCGCCGCACGGTCTCTGACCGCACCGTTTCAGGGCCTCTGGCCCATAAGAACGGTGCTTTACCCAGGCGCTTTGAAAGTGCGCACCCGGAACCTTGTGAGGGTGCTCTACCCTGTCCTTATTTCAGCGTCCGGGGATCCCAAGTGTTATAGAGATAATCAAAAAGGTCGTCAGCATCGGTTGTGCCGCTCCAATAGGTTTTTTTAAGGCCTTCCGGAAATTCATATTTGGTTACCATAACATTGCCGAAGCACGCGCTTACTATGATCTGCCTGAAATTAGGACCGGCGTTCTCCGCAAAAACGTTTGGAGGAACAGCGTTGTGGCCGCTGTCGTAAATGGTGCCGTTTCTGCTGGCATGGCTTGACCAGATTATGACTTTGGTTTTATCGTTCTGGACCGCTTCTTTAATGTGCACTATCATCGCCACAGGGTTCATGATGACCCTGAACCCTTTTTGAGCCAGCCATTTGGCCACGCCGTAGTAGCGGGTCCACTCTGATTTTGTCCAGCTGTTCTCAAGATGCCCGGTGAGGAAAACCACGTCCCCGTATTCATACGTGTCGGAATAAGCGTCTTTCCGGCCGGAAATTGCTGATTTTTCTACTAATATGGCATTGCCGGAACGGCTTATTGTCACATCTCCGGAATCAGCGCGGTTTAAAGAAGCAAGATGGTCAAAGACGGAAAAGTTCCCCGGATTATCCGCGCGCGCAGGCTCGATTCCAAGCGTTGCAATCTGTCCGGAATTTAAATCATCTGCGTAGACAGAAAAATCTTCAGTTTTGGCGCGCAGTTCTTCCGGTGTTTGTGCAAAACCGGCAATCGGAATACATAGCAATAAAGAAACAATAAACTTTTTCATGCAGTTATCTCCCGGCTGAATTTAAATATAAATGACAATATCAATAATAGCGGTTCATGTGCCGTAGAGCATGAAGCCAAAGGGCAAAAAATCCGGACGAATGGGCCTACGGGCAATTGGGTCTTAAGGGAATTTGATTTCCGCTTTCAACATTGCGGATTTCAGGATTTCCTTTATTTTTTCAGAGACAGGGACAAGAGGAAGCCGCGGGGTCTCGCCGCAGAGTCCCATCATGGCGAGGGCGGATTTGACAGGGGCCGGATTGGTCTCGACAAAAAGGGCTTTCATGAGCGGCAAAAGCTTGTGGTGCATTTCAGCCGCTTCTTTCAGTTTTCCTGCAGCAAAGAGAGCGCACATTTTCGCGGTTTCTGCCGGAGCGACATTGGAAATAACAGAGACTACCCCTCTCGCTCCGAGAGACATCATCGGGAGCGTCAGCGAATCGTCGCCTGACATGAGGGAAAACTCCCCGTCGGTTGAATTGAGTATCTCTCCCACCTGGTCCATGTTGCCGGATGCTTCTTTTACTCCCACGATGTTTCTGCACTTCTTCCGGAGCCGGATAAGGGTGGAGGGAAGCATATTCACTCCCGTCCTGCCGGGGATGTTGTATACAATGACCGGGATGTCGACAGCTCCGGAAACCTCGCTGAAATGGGCGAACTGGCCGTCCTGAGTCGGCTTATTGTAATAGGGGACTATAACAAGCAGCGCATCCACGCCGAGTGCTGCAGTTTTTTTTGCCATCGCCACCGAGCGTGAGGTGGAATTCGTCCCCGTGCCTGCCATGACGGGCAATTTTCCTTTTGCTTCTTCCACGGCGATTTTTATGACCCTTTCGTATTCCTCAGCCCCAAGCGTGGCGGCTTCGCCGGTGGAACCGCAGGGCAGAAGCCCGCTGACTCCGTTCTCGATCTGGAACCGTATTATCTTGCGGAGAGAATCCTCATCGACCCTGTCATTTCTAAAAGGCGTCGGCAGAGCGGTGAAACATCCTTTAAGCTCAAACATTTTTCCTCCCGGACCTGATTAGATATCCAATCTTTCAACGGCGTCCCGGGCCGGAGCGGTTTCCCGGCTTAGATTTTTCCCCGAAAGACGATTCTGGCGGGGCCTTCAAGACAGACATCCGAGGCTGAACATTTTCCGGCTTTAAACCAGACAATCAGCTTTTCCCCGCTTGCCGTAATGCATGTGACGGGAGATGTGACCTTTCCCGCCAGGCCCAGGGCGATTGCCGCGGCGGCCGCCCCTGTCCCGCATGCCAGGGTCTCGGCCTCCACCCCCCGCTCATAGGTGCGGATGAGGATTTTTCCGCCCTTCAATGTGACGAAATCGATGTTTGCGCCGGCTTTTCCGAAAGAAGGATTGAACCGGAGCAGTCTGCCCGGCTTTTCAATGTCGAAATCCAGCGAGCTTACCGGAACAACAGCATGCGGAACTCCGGTATTAAGGAAATGAACTTTTTTTGCCGGGGCGGGATATCTGCCTGGATGATGCAGGGTGATCTTTTTCACATCGGGTATCTGCAGTTTTATTTTTTCTTTTCCAGTTACCTTCGCCCGCAGCTTTCCGGCTGACGTATGCAGCAGGAATTCCCTGCGCTTTATCATGCCGGAGCAATGTGCGAACCAGGCGGCACAGCGCGAGCCGTTTCCGCAGAAGGCCGCGGAGCCGTCAGAGTTGAAATGCCTGACTCCGACGGTATTTTGTGAGATTTTTCTTACGACCAGAAGACCGTCCGCGCCGATGCCGGTTTTCCTGTCGCAGAGCCGGATTGCCATTTTTTCAGGTTCCGCGGCCCGCATGCCGTCTTCCGGAATGAGCACAAAATCGTTTCCCGCCGCAACCAGTTTTAAAAAATTCATTTTGCGTTTTTCCGGCTTTCAAGGGCCCCGGCCATTGCAGTGGCCGAAGCAGAAAGGAAGGAGTTTTCCGAAGAGGCGATTTTTTTCAGAAGGAGACGGGCCTTTTCTTTCTCGCCTGCCCTGATGAGGGCCACTGCCTTTGTCCATATGGCCAGACGGTCTGCCGGATTTTTCGCCAGCATGCGTTCGGCGTTTAAAACGGCCCCTTTCCAGTCGCCGGCTGAAGCCATCCAGAGGGCTTTCCTCAGAATTATTTCCCTGTTGCCTCCTGAAAGTCTGTCCGCTCTTTCCGCCTGTTCGGCTGCCTCCGCGAAGCTTCCCCTGCCTGCCGAAATCGAAGCAAGAAGGATCCATAATTCCGGGGCATCGGGGGAGAGAGACAGCGCTTTCCTGGCAGCTTCTTCTGCCTCGGTAAAGTTCCGCTGTTTTGAAAGGCATCGCGCATAGGATTTGAGCAGTTCTGCGGTTCCGCCGCGTTCTTTCAGCGCGGACCGGTAATGTCCGGCAGACCTGGAAAGAAATCCGAGTTTCTCGAAAGTGGCGGCCAGGCTTGCGTGTGCCCGGCTGTCGGCGGGATTGCGGACAAGGGCTTCTTCGAAAAGCGGCCGGGCCCTGTCGTAAAGCCCGATGCGGCTGTACAGTTCGGCCAGCGCAAGAAGAAAACGGTCGTTGTCCGGGTAAAGATGCATGGCAAGCTGGTATGTGTTCAGCGCCCGGTCCAGTTCGCCGGCCGCCTCATAGCTGCTGCCAAGATACCAGTAAGCCTCGGCCTTCGTGTCCTGGGAGAGCCGCTGGTCCAGCAGTCCGTTCACCTCTTCTATCACGGTGCGGTACTCCCCTTTTTCAAAGGACCGCTTCGCATTGTCTAGAAGACCAATGTCTCCTTTTCCGGAAAACGGCCAGAACGAGCAATAGCCGCCCGAAGCAAGGATGGAAAGAAGCAGAAGGGCGGCTGCAGGAGGCTTCATCTGCCCAGGGCCTCCGTCAGGCTTTCCATCGAGAAAAGCATAAGCGACTCCCTGACCTTATCCAGCCGGGAGTAGGCTTCGACCACGCCTCTTTCCCCGGCATCGGAACTTTTTTCCAGTTCGGCGATGCGGATGTCCCCCACTTTCGGCTCTATGGTGAAATCAGCCTCCTTGCGGCTGGTTTTGGCCATAATGGAGCCGCGGATGTCTATAAC
>JBDRGJ010000286.1:0-3055 GCA_043817835.1 bacterium | reverse complement strand
CTGTGCATGGCCTCCAGTTCTTCATCGCCGGAGGAGGCGTTGAGATGGAATAGTACCAGTTCCTTGACCCTGGCTTTCTCGGCTGCGAATTCCAGGACATTCGTAACGCTGGAGTGGCCTTCGTTTTTATGGAGTTCGTATTCTTTGCCGTCGTAATTGGCGTCATGTATGAACAGGTCGGCGTCCCGGCAGAACCATGCGAACTTTTCATCGTAATCCTGCATGGATGTCGTTTCTCCGAAAATTTCGCTGTCAGGCGCGTAAATTATCTTTTTGCCTCCCAGTTCCAGGCCAAGGCAGAGGGTGGTGGTGGGATGGTTCGAATACATCGTGAGCAGCTTTATGCCCGGGACCAGTTCATAGGTATCTTCCAGGACTTCGAAAAGTTCCAGTCTGGCACTGGGAGGGGTTTTAAGCCAGGCGAAGGAGCCGTAGAATATGCCCTGCACCATATCCCGGAGATTTTTGTCGGGATCATTGGTCCCCACGATGTTGATGGTGTAGCCGGGCAGCAGGAGCGGTTCAAACTCCCCAAGGCCCAGGATATGGTCAAGATGAAAATGTGTAAGGATTATCCAGATGGTTTTAGGCCTTTTTTTCCGTACGATTTCCCTGCCCAGTCCGACTATGCCGGTGCCGCCGTCAAGGATGAAGAGATGGTCCCCGGTCTCTACTGAAACACAGGAAGTCTGCCTGCCATGGCGCGACACGGAGTTGGGCATCATGGCAGGAAGCGCCCGGCAGCCCCAGGTGATGACGCGGATAACGCCGGGGTCCAGATCCGGAGGCTCGGGAGTTTCTTCCCGGGCAGCCATGGGGGCGGAGGGCGGCGGAGTCTCCTGGGTCAGCGGAGGCGGGGGCGAACCCCCTTCCAGCAGCTGTTTCACGGTTTTTGAAAAAGTCTCGACATTATAGGGTTTCTGGATGAAAGTATCCGCACCCAGCTTGAATGCGCGATGTTTTTCCACCTGGAAAGATTTGCCGGAAACCAGTATGACCCTGGTCCCTTTCAACAGAGGGTCGGATTTAATCCGGCGGCAGAGTTCCATGCCGTCGAGCCCCGGCATCATTATGTCCATCACCACCAGGCGCGGTTTTTTTTCCTTTATGGCCGATATGGCCTGAATGGAATCGTTGAAGAGCAGGACATTGTAGCCCTCGTCCGTAAGAAGGTCGCGGCTCAGGGTCCCCACCATGGGGTCGTCATCCACAACTATTATATCGGGATTTTCATCAGGCATCGCATGTTTATTCTATAATAAAGATATTACATTTCCAAGAATGATGCGCTGACCGGATTATAACCGGTAAGGGCGCGGGAAAAAACAGATGAAGATAATAGCCGGAAGCGCACGAGGCCGGAAGATATTTTCAGTGGCGAAAAATACGCCCATAAAGCCCATTTCGGGCAGAATGCGCCAGTCTGTTTTTGATATCCTCAGGCCCAGAGTCACCGCCTCCAGGTTTCTTGATCTTTTCGCGGGCACCGGAGCGGTGGGACTGGAAGCCCTTTCCCGCGGGGCCCACAGCGTTATTTTCGTAGAGAAGGAAAAGATGTGCGTTAAGGTTATAGAAAAAAATCTGGCGAACCTCGGCTTCACGGATAAAGCCAGGGTGCTGCGCGCCGACGTCATGAGCGGCGTGGAGTGGCTGATACATCATTCCGGATACGAGGGCTATGATATAATTTTCATGGGTCCTCCCTACAGGGATGCGCAAAAAAACACCCTGACCCTGACTTCCGGGGTGCTGGGATCCATAGCGGCGTGCAGAGTGCTGGCCCCTTCGGGCGTCATCGCAGCCCAGCATCATGTCAGGGAGACTGTGGCAGTACCTGCGGGTCTTGACTATTTCGGGCGGGAAAAATACGGCGATACTTATGTCGATTTTTTTAGGAGAAGAAAAACAGAGAAGCCAGAAGTAAGAAGTCAGAAGTAAGAAGTCAGAGTAAGGCCGTTCTTCTGAGTTCTGGCTTCTGACCTCTGACTTCCATCTTTATGATCTTCGATCACCTGGAACTTAATTTTTCGAAAATCAAGACCTGGCTGGATTGCAGGGTCCTTTACAGGCATATCTACGTTGAACAGAAAAGAGCCCCGCTTTCCGCCGGAGCAGCCCTGGGCATATCCCTGCATCGGGCGCTTGAGGTTTACCATAAAAGAGGGGGGGATTTGGACGATTTGATGCTCTTTTACGACGACAGCTGGGTTAACCGCGGTTTTGAAAATCCACAGGAGCAGGCGGAGTGCTATAACCGCGGCAGGGATATGCTTGAAAAACATTGGTTCGAGGACCAGGACAGAAAGTCAAAAATAGTCCATGTTGAAAAGGATTTCGCGTTCACTTTCGAGAAGTGGAGCATAAGGGGCACGATAGACAGGATAGACCGCAATCCTGACGGGACATGGGAAGTTATAGACTATAAGACGGGACCGGAAGTGAAAACAGAGGATGAACTTAAAAAAAGCCTGCAGATGGGGATGTACGGCCTGGGGATGAAAAGGGCGCTCGGAATACACCCTGACTTTGTGACTTTCTGGTTCCTTGCTCATACCGGCAGGGTGACTTTCGCCTATGACGCTTCGAGGGAAGATGATGTGCTTTCGGTGCTGCGGGAGGCCGGAGAGGGAATTCTGCGGGAAGGGGATTTTACGCCCAACGTCGCACACTGCAGGTTCTGCCCCATCAGGAAGGACTGCAGATTTTCCGCCGTTTCCGGGCATCCCGAAGAGAGCGGTTAATCGAATTACGACGTGACTCTACCCTCTCCCCCGAACCGGTCAGGGACCCCTCCGCTCTGCGGTACTGGCAGTCTCCGACGCTTGCCAGTGCTGGGGAACCGTTCGGCTCCGCCGTACTTTTAGGCTCCGCCGCCTTAAAAGTGCGCCCCAAACACCCTTTGAAGGCCATAGGCCTTAACCCGAATCCTTCAGTTGAAGGATTCGCCCGGAGGGCAGCTCTTTTGCCCTGTCATAGCAAATCATTGGGCAAAAGAGCTGGGTTGTCCCGCCCTTTTACGTCCGACAGCCATTTTTGAACGTATATTTTTGTTCAT
>JBDRGJ010000285.1:0-8529 GCA_043817835.1 bacterium | reverse complement strand
ATGAACAAAAATATACGTTCAAGAATGGCTGTCGAACGTAAAAGGGCGGGACAACCCAGCTCTTTTGCCCAATGATTTGCTATGACAGGGCAAAAGAGCTGCCCTCCGGGCGAATCCTTCAACTGAAGGATTCGGGTTAATTCTGCGCCGCTTGCGCAGCTCCTTTCCCTGCGCAAATAACAATATACCGCTCTCCCTTTCACTATCCTACGCTCACGACTTTTGCCGGACAATTCTTCATAGCCGACCCCGGTTATTCGTTTCACTTCGTTTATAACTTCCTGCCGGCTTATCTTCGCGGGCTTTGGCTCATCCACACCTTTTAATACCGCCTCCACAAAATCCCCGCTGCCTAAAATGCGGTTATCAAACATCTCTTTTTCCCCGCTTCCACGAAAACTCAAAACATTTCCAAGTCCAGGACCCAGTCCTTGAACAGTCAGTCCATCTCTTTATTCCTGCCAGGGAAGCCAGAAATCTCTTGGATAAAGACGCACAAGAGAATCAGTCTCCCCTTCCTTCCTCAGATAATCCTCGTATTTTTTAAGAAGATATTCGGGGCCCGTCACGAAAGCACAGGTCTGCCTGCCGGAAGATATCTTCATCCCCAGTCCGGCAATCACGCGGCCCAGTACCGGCTTCACCCTGGCGCTGATTTTTGCGCCGGTGACGGGATTTTTCGCCGCGCGGATCAGCGCTTTTTTGAACACTTTCACCGCTTCGGGAGTTATCCCGTCTTCAAGGTCGGCAGCCATGGCATGTCCGCGGCTGGAATAGTCATCTGCCCCCCTGTAGTCGGAAAAGGAGTTTGCCAGAGCGTACTGCGGGTAAAAAAAATCTTTCAGGCCGCAGGATGAAACCACCCCGGCGGCAAACATCATGGTCCGGGCCGGATCCGGACACCGCTCTGCGTAATAACTGAGCCTGCCTCTGACCTCGTTTGAGGAAAGCCCGTTGCTGTATGCGAGCCCCGCCTCCCAGGTCTTCATGAAAAGTCCGTGGGAACCTCCTCCGGCCAGGACTTTGGACGCCAGAAAATCGATTATGCTCTTTTCCGACACATCACGATATGTCAGGCTTTTTGCGGAGATAAGAAATACACCTGATTTCGTGCCGTTATTCACCAGAGCGGCGTGGACGGGTTTTTCCGGCCCGCTTTTCCCGGCTATGAATTGATAGCGTCCATTTATCCTGTCAAGGACCACGGCGGCTTTTCCGGCTGCTACAGCTCCGGAGCTCGGCTTTCGCGGAAGCGATTTAAGGACCGGAATCATAAGGTCGCAGGCTGACTGCATGGCCGGAGCATTGCCGGTCATCAAGACCCTGATTCCGGGTCTGGCCAGGACTGCATCCAGAAGATTCTTAAGTCTTCCAATCGTCTTTGCCGAATCTGTCTTCAGGCAGGCAAGGGTTATACGTGCCAGCTCCGCCGCGTCTACCCGCCAGGTTTCTTCCGGCATATGATCCAGTTCCCACAAAAAACCTTCCGCCATTTCATCCGTAAGCCCTTTTGTGAGTTTTTTCACGGTCCGGCGGGAGGATGTCCCCGCTGTTTTTGCGATGGAACAGAGAGTTGCCTTCAGGCGGGTCAGATTTGAAGAGGACGGGTCTTCAAGCATCCAGCGCACGCGCCAGAGGCTCTGCAGGCGGGTGAAAGGACTTCTCACAGCCATCCAGGCTGCCTCATGCTGGTACTGCCATGCCGCCGCGGCCTCTCCCACCCAATACTCCTCCCTGCGCTGGGTCATTGTCCTCAGGGACTGAATATTCCTCTTTGCGATGTCGATGATGCGGCTCCTGGATGAGACGGACAGAAGTCTCCTGTTTAGGCAGTTTTTCAGCCATTCCACGGCTTTGGCGGTCTCACTCATGTCGGAAGCGGTGGCCATCAGATAAAGTTCCAGGCGTCCTCTTTCCGCATTGGATTCCACACCGGAGGAAAGCGAATATATCTCGGACTGCCAGCGTTCCACCATGTTTGAATAATCCAGTTCCTCACCTGAAGCCGTGAGCACCCCTATTTCTGTCAGGGCAGGTACCAGCAATGGCATAAGTTCCAGGTCCCGGGCAGGAACCCGGCTTATATCGAAAAAAACGCCTATATCCAGAAAAGGGGAATCCCCCGCGTCGTTTAATGTGACCCTGCCTGTTCCGGGCAGGGACCTGCGGCTGAACCTTATTTTGTCATCAAGCGTCAGAGGAGGCTCTTTTATGAAGCCGGGCCTGGGGTTTGCGGCATCGCGCCTATCCAGAGCCTGCGTGATTTTTCTGCTTTCCACGCTTTTGCGGGAGAGCGCCGCCTGCTCATCCGCCGCTTCGTATTTTAACCTGATCTCTTCGAGAACAGCGGCCAGCCGCTGCTTCTTTCCCTTTCTCTGCCCGGCAAGAAGGGCCTTGTCGGGCTTGACTGCCGAGATGTAAAGCCCGGACGCCAGGCCTGTCTTGAGGATGATTTCTCTCCATATATTTTTCCCGCAATCCAGCTTTTCAAGCAGCGTGCCGAAAGTTTCTTCCTGCGGCAGCGATTTTTTGAATCCGGGAAAAGAGCAGAGCCAGTCCAGATGCCTGTGCCAGGCTATGCTGCCGCTTCTCATGCCGAAGTGCGGCGGGCTGTCCATGAATTTCAGATTGGAACGCCTCCTGGAACTCAGGACGGACCGGGCTTTTTCAAAAGTCTCTTTGAGTCCGGCTGAACCGGGTTGCAGGGAAACAAGCCATTTCAGCCTTTCCTGCACCGCAGCGCGCAGAGCTATAAGTTTTTTTCTGCGGATGCCCGATGGCGAAAGACCCGACATGACCAGTCCTGCCATGCTGGATGGAGGCCCGTCGAAAAACGCGCTGACCGAGGAAATCCCGAAATCCTTCCTGCGTGCGGTGCCGTCCACCAGGTCCCTGTACAGGTAGGATGTCTGTCCCCCTCCGAAGATATCCAGCAGCGTTTCCAGGGTCAGGGATTCCCCTTCTGAAAGGCCTGTCACCGGTCTCCAGGCCATAAAAACTTCGCCGGGGCTGTTCACGTCGTCCGAAGGAAAAGTGCCTATGCTCACGTCCCCGGCCGGAGCCGGCTTAAAGGCGGGAATCCCGGCATAGGAAACATCAGGAAGGGAGGGCTGGACCCTGTTGATGATGGCGTCCAGCCGTTCGAGGAAACCCGTGTAATCGGTCCCTGTCGGAAGGACCGCCAGCAGAAGAGCGTTGGCGCCCAGACGGTAATTCGCGGAATGGAAAGAACGGATCTCCGCCGGAGTCAGTGAACGCATGGCGGAAGGAAGTCCGCCATGGTTGACGGCAAGGGGATGCCTTTCACCGTAGACCATGGAAATCAGCTGGCACCAGTTGTTGAAAGAGGGCTTCTCCATGGAGGAAACCATCTCATTGTATACGCTTCCCGTCTCCTCCAGTGAAAACCCTCCTCCGGGGATTTCCAACGCGTCCGGATTATAGACCTCCCGCCTTATTTCATCGTCCGTGAAATCAGGGTTGAGCAATGCGTCCAGGAACTTCTCCAGCAGGCCGTAAAAATCTTCCCCCCCGCCCGCGGTATTGAACTGGTACGAAGTAAGGTCGGAATACGTGGCAGCAGTGGCCTCGCCCAGGCTCATGTCCATGAGGGTGTTGAGGTACTTACCCTTGCCGCCTTTGCCAAGGACCAGGTGTTCCAAAACGTGCGGAACCCCTTTGCAGTCGCCGGCAAGAGTCTTGAAGTAAATGGAGGCCTGATACACAGAAGGAAAGTAGAGCAGGTCTGTCGGCAGACCGCTTTTATCGTGGATAAAACGGGCTCCCATCGGCCGGCCCAGATGATTAAGATAAACCGCGACCGCCGTGAAAGCCCCTGTCCTGCAGTTTTCTTTCAGGCTTTCTAAACCGGCCTGAGCCGACGGCTTAGTGCCGGTCTTATTTCCGCAGAGGCTTCTGCTGGGTGAGATATCAGGCATAAAAAAGTCAAACCCACCACTGCCCTCTCCTAAAGGAGAGAGTTTACGCATCGTCATATCTTCGGATTCCAGGCGAGAGTTTTATCGCAGGCCGGCTTCAGAAACCGAACCTTGAGGCAGTTTGCCACCTGGCGCCGGTACCGGGGCCTAAAACAGTTTCCACTCTGCCGTCCGCATCGACCCACACGCCGAAAGCTCCGGTTATGCCGGCCACGGCCTTGAATGCCGCTTCCTTGCCCATAAGTGCGGGAACAACGGACGGGAAAGGGATATCCTCCAATGAAGGAAGGTAAATGGTCAGACTGGAGAAATTCTCCAGCGGATATCCGGTTTTAAGGTCCAGTATGTGGCAGTAGCGTTTGTCTGCTATCTCAACGTAACGTTCATAACTGCCGGTGGTAAGTATCGCCCCCTCATCGAAAATGACTCTGCCAAGACGCCTTTTGGACCGGAGCGGATTTTTTATCTCCAGTTCCCACGGACGCTTCGTCCTGCCGAAAGCCAGGATATCCCCCCCCAGATCCATAAGGATTGCCGGATGGGGGTCGGGAAACATTTTTTCCAGCATCCGTTTTACCCTCAGCAGGGCATAACCGCGTATCAGTCCTGCCAGGTTCAACTGCACCGGTTTGGAAAAACGCACCGCCCTGCGTACGTGGTTCAGCGTCACCGCCGAGAAACCCACCTGAGCCAGGGCAGCGTCTATTTCGGCCTTTTCAGGCATCACACCGACTTTCGCGGACTTTTTCCATACTTCCCACAGCGGGGCAAATGTGACGTCAAAGCTTCCGTTGGTCATTTTATAAAAATCAAGCGCCTGCTTAAGGAAACTGAAAAATTCCCTGTCCACCTCCACCCAGTCCGTTATGGCTTTCCGGTTGACATAGGAAAGAGTGCTGTACGGGTCGGTGTAACTGTATTCCCTGTCGAGCCGGGCCCATTCCGCAAAGATGGCTTTTGCCGCGGCATTTGCTGTTTTTTCGTCGGCCCCATAAACCGTTATTGAAGCAGGTGCGCCCATTATGAATCGTTTAAAAGACACCCCTTCTTCTTTCTTTCCGGAACAACTGCAAAGGAAAGTTATGGCCGCCAGCATCAGGCTGACAGATTTATATTTATAAAAAATCGTTTTCATATTTTATAAAATCCCCTGATTATTTTATAAAAAAAAGCCGGGTTCTTAAAGCGAAGTCTTTCCGGACCAGAAATCCGAAAAGCTTTTTTGTTAGAATCTAATAAGCCCGGAATCATCCGGCACTAATGCCGGCATCAGTAAGGAGCGGATAAAAAATGAAAAAACTTTACGTCATTGTGTCTTTTGCGCTGGCTGCGACTCTGTCTTCAGCGTCTGCCTCGGCAGAGCCGCTGGAAAAACTGGCGGGGAAACTGATTAAGAGCATCGGCGACCGGCCCGGGATTAAAATCGCCGTGCTGGAATTCGCTTATCACGACGGCGCGCGCAGCAGCGGCTCCACTCTTATACAGGAACGTCTGACAACATATCTTGTCCAGAAAAAGAAAGTGACCGTGGTGGAAAGAAGCCTCCTTAAAAAAGTCCTTGGGGAAATGAAGCTGGAAGCTGCGGGGCTGACCGATCCGAAGACCGCGCAGGAACTGGGAAAAATCCTGGGGGCGCAGGCTCTGGTGACCGGTACGCTTAATGACCTGAAGGATTCAAGGACGGAAGTCAACGCGCGCATAATCCAGACCGAGACAGGCAGGATTCTCGCGGCAGGACTGGCGGAGGTGAAACGCACCTGGACAGACTCGCCGGTTAAACCGGGACAGACAGCTCGGCCCCGGCCCGGTCAGGACAGTTTTGCGGGCACGCCGCTGGTTCAGATAGCACTTCTGCTTGACACCAGCAACAGCATGGACGGCCTCATCAATCAGGCAAGAACCCAGCTATGGAAAATCGTAAACGAACTCTCCTCGGCTGAGAAAAAAGGCAGTTCCCCCTCCCTGCAGGTGGCGCTATACGAGTACGGGAACAACGACATCCCCGGGGAACAGGACTTCGTCAGGCAGGTCCTGCCATTTACCTCGGACCTTGACAGGATTTCCGAAAAGCTGTTTTCGCTGAAAACCAACGGCGGCGACGAGTATTGCGGAAAAGCGATAAAAGAAGCGGTCGGACATCTTAAATGGGACAGGCATGATGATGTTTACAAAGCCATCTTCATAGCCGGCAATGAACCATTCACACAGGGCCCTGTGGATTTCAGGGAGGCCGTGTCCAACGCCGCCGGGAAGGGCATCTTCGTCAATACCATCTTCTGCGGCAAAAGACAGGAAGGCATGGCGACCCAATGGAAAGCAGGCGCCGATCTGGCGCAGGGAGAATTTTCCAATATAGACCAATCGGCGCCGGTGGCATCTATACATGCCCCGCAGGATGATGAAATAGCGAAACTGGGAATGGCGCTTAACAAGACTTATATCGCATACGGCAGCGGCGGTAAAGCCGCCATGGCAAGGCAGGAAGCCGCCGACAGCTATGCATTCGACGCCGGAGCAGGCATAATGGCGATGAGGTCGGCGGCCAAGGCCAGCCGCCAGTACAGCGAAGGAGCTTCATGGGACCTGGTCGGATCTCTGGAAAGAAATTCCTTAAAGGAGCAGGATATAAAGGAAGAATATCTTCCGATGGAAATGAAAAAACTGACAGCGGAGGAACGCTCTGAATTCATAAAACGAAAAGCGGAGGAACGCAAACATCTACAGAAGAAGATAATCGAACTCAATGGGCAGCGCCGCAAATATGTCGCTGAAAAGGAAAAAGTGGCGGCGGGCTCCTCCACCCTGGACAAGGCGGTCATAAGCGCGGTACAAGCCCAGGCGGCAAAAAAAGGATTCAGTTTCATCAGACAGCCTTGACAGTATGTGACTGTATTTATATTATTCTGTAGCGCCCGTTTTTACGTGCGCAAAAAAACGACAGAGCCGACATTATTTAAAAAACAAGGAGGCTGGGAATGTTCAAAAAATGCTTGGCAGGATTCGGCGCCGCAGCGTTTATAGCATCGGCGGCCGTGGCCGGAGACGTCAACTTCGACCAGAATCTCAACCTGGGTGACGCGATAAAGGCGGCTGCAGCCGAGGTGTCCGTACCGGCTGTTTTCCCGGAAAAACCTCTCAGCAAGAAAATTACGGTGTTGGTCTACGTCAACGCAAAAAATAATCTTGAAAGCGCTGGCCTCAAGGACCTCAACGAAATGGAAATTGTCGGCTCGGACGACAACATGAACGTGGTGGTCGAGCTCGGCCGCATAAAGGGCTACAGCACCGCCGACGGCGACTGGACAGGTTCAAGACGCTACCTGATCCAGAAAGATGCCGACATGAACACGATCACCTCCCCCGTTGTCCAGGAAATAGCCAAGGCCGACATGGGCGATTATAAACACCTGGTCGAATTCACAAAGTGGGGCCAGACCAATTATCCCGCAGAACGCTACATGCTGATAGTCTGGAACCACGGTTCCGGCTGGAAAAAGACGCGCGAGGATTTCAGCGTCCGTGGAATTTCATATGACGATGAGACAGGCAACCATATAACCACCGCGCAACTCGGCAAGGCAATGGCTGAAATAGGCAAAATTGACGTCTATTCAAGTGATGCCTGCCTGATGCAGATGGTTGAGGTCGGATACGAGATAAAGGACTTCGCCGATGTTCTCGTCCAGTCCGAAGAAACCGAACCGGGAGACGGATACGATTATACAGGTCTTCTCGCCCGCATAGCGGCAAAACCGGATGCCTCAGCCGAAGAAGTCGGCAAGTTCGCGGTAGACGCATACATCGAGTTCTATGCCAAGAAAAACATGCCCGTAGCTCAGTCCGCTGTCAAAGGCTCCGCCCTGGCCGGCCTGAATAATCTGCTGGGCGAATGGACCGAAATGGTCATGGCAGCCAATGAAACTGCACTGATCAAGTCCGTAAAGACCTCGGCCCAGGCGTTCTATTACCGCGACAACAAGGACCTCTACCATATCGTTCAGCTTAACACCAAGGGAACGACGGTCCCTGAACTGGCCCAGAAAGGCAAAGAGCTCATGGAATTCATGGACAGCCAGCTCTTCGTAGCCAACGGCGTATTCGGCTCAAAATATGCCAATGCGCATGGCATCGCTATCTACGCGCCCAATTACAGCGTAAGCAGCGCCTATGACCAACTCACTTGGTCCAAGGAAAGCAAATGGGACGAATTCGCCAAGTGGTTCGCCAATATACGGTAAAACGTCCTTAAATCTCAAAAAAAACCGTCCGCTATTACGATTATGGCGGACGGTTTTTTTGTTATCATATCCGCATGCGGATTTCCATCTTCTTTCTTTCCCTGTTTTTCTCCCACACCGTTTCCCTGACGGTTTATGCCATTGAGCTTTCCCTGGAAGACAAAGCCGGCCAGCTTATAATGGTTTCCTCTGACGCCCGGGACGCCGAAAAATACAGGAGCGTTCTGGAAAGCGGGGCTGCGGGCGGTATTCTTCTCCAATGGGGCTCCTTCTAGCTGAATTAAACGAAAAAGCTGACCGCCCTTCTGCGCAATTGGTCAGCAAAAAATCCGTCCCGGGCGCCCCTCCTGATA
>JBDRGJ010000284.1:0-4942 GCA_043817835.1 bacterium | reverse complement strand
GACCACTCCCTCCGCAAGAGGGGAGAGAAAGAATATTTCTAGCGGGAACTTGGCCGTCTGAAGAGCATAGCGGTTCGACAAGCTCACCGTCCTGAGCGAAGTCGAAGGACTCCTGACACGGCACTGCCATAGGCTTGACCCGCAAGCGATATTCTGGTAAGTTTAACCTATGGGAACTAAAATACTGCTGATAGATGACGATGTTGAGATGTCTTCCATCATCAAGGACGCGCTGGTGGCCGCGGGGTACCAGGTTGAAATATGGGAATCCGGCCTGGACGCGATGAAGACCATCCTCGCCTGCAAACCGGACCTGCTCCTGCTGGACGTCATGCTCCCGGGCATTGACGGTTACACCCTGGCCATGCAGATCACCGAGAACGACGCTACCAGGGACCTGCCTATAATCGTCCTGTCCGGGCTTGAACCGTCCCAAGCCATGTTCCGGCGGTTCCGGCAGGTGGCGGCTTTCATGACCAAGCCTTTCACCCCCGAAGACCTGCTGGAAAAGATCGGGCGGGCGTTGGCAAAAAAACCTTAAACCAACACCCCCTTGCCAGTAAAAAAAAGTTCTTGTATACTGTGGGTAAGGTTATCCCCCGTATTTGTTTAAACACAATATACTGGGGGATAACCCCTTTAAAACGAACCCTGTCCTGAACTTAAGGGAGCAATGCAACATAAGATATTGATAGTGGATGATGAAACGAACGTCAGGTTCGTCATCAAAGAAGCCCTGTCGGGGGCCTATCAGGTTTTCACGGCGGCGGAAGGCCTGGCCGCCATGGAAATACTGATGGAAAGCGGTAAAAATATAACAACATGTTCACCCTTTTCATGCTGAGATTACTGGGGTGGCTTTTATACAGATCAATAAAACCATCCTTGATCGTCCCAAATACAAAATGGAGCGCAAATCTATGAAACTGCTGATACTTTTGTTGCCGGTTCTATCTTTAACATTGATATACGAAACCGCCTACAGCGAGGCGCCTTCTGTTCTGACCTACCAGGGCCGGCTCAAGGAAAGCGACCAGCCGGCGAACGGAAACCGCACAGTTGAGATAAATATCTGTCCCGCGCTCACCGGAAGCGGCTGTGTTTCCGCCGGGTCGCAGGCGGTCGAGGTCGCCAACGGCCTTTTTAAATCCACGTTCACCGTGCCGGCGGGCGTCAGCCTGGCTACGGGAGAATGGTACCTGGAGCTCAGCGTAGGAGGCGAGCCATTCTCCCCGAGGGAAAGGCTGACAAGCTCGCCGTACGCGCTCTACAGCACCACCGCCGCTTACGCCAATTCTTTGGCCCCCGCGCCCGGCGCCGACGGGATATTCATCTCGACCTCGCTGTTCGTAACGAACGGCAACGTCGGCATAGGGACGACAAGTCCGGGTGGCCTATTGCATATTTACGGAGCTAATCCCAAGATATATTTTGAAGCTTCAAGCGGGAATCCCAACTTTCATCTTGGCCGGGTGGATACGAATGGTTTAACGAATATTATTTACTGCGACGGAGATCCGACTAACAGCGCCAACGCCCGCTGGGCGATCGGTCTCAGGAATGGCAGCTCAAATTACCACATCTATGATTTTGTCAACAGCGTCAGCAGGCTATCGGTCGCCAGTGACGGCAAAGTCGGCATCGGGACGACGACTCCTTCGGCGTTGCTGCATGTCGCGGGGAATATCCTGGTAAGCACGGCTGCCGCCAGTCCGCTCCTGTTCGTGAGCACAACGACCGGCAATATCGGCATGGGGACGACAAGCCCCGGGGCGAGGCTGGATGTGAGAGGATCCAATACCCAGGCATATAGCCTGGCGGTAGGGACAAGCACGGCATACAGCATAGTTGTTTCAACGACCGGCAACGTCGGCATAGGCGTCGCGAACCCGGCGGCGAAACTGCATGTAGCGGACAGCGCCGATCCAGGCCAGGCCTTTATCAGGGCCACTAATTTCAACACGGTCCCGACCGCTCAATGGCCGAGCAGCAGCAACGGCACGCAAATGACCGCCGCGCTTTGGATCGGCTGGGACGCGATAAACAAAGCGTGGAAGTATTTCAAGGAAGCGGACCTGGTGTATGGCTTGACGGACCCGGGCGACCCGAACGGCTGGGCCGTCAACGGAACTTCAATAGGATATTTTGACGGCAGGATGGAGAACCTGCCGAGCGGCACGCATATAAACAACAAGTATCACCCCGGAACGATGGCCTACCGCTGCAACCAGGACGACATTCAGGTAAAGATCGGCAGCACCTGGGTGGACAAATATCCGGCAAGGATCATAGATGTCGGCTCCAGCTATATCGGCACTACATGGAAAGATGACACCTCGGACTTAAAGTTGAGCGGACAGAACGTCACTCTTTACTGGATGGCGTTTTCGCAAAAGGCGCAGGGCACGACCAGCGCCACATGGTTCACAGCCAACGCCGTCGCCGCAAATACCGGCAAAGAGCTTCTCCCCAATCATGTATGGCAGATGGCCGCGGCCGGCACACTGCAGACCACCGGCAATGGTGCGACGGGTGGAAGCGACTGGGCTTCAGTCGACACCGGAAATATGTCCCGTTACGGCGTCGTCGGCATGGCCGGGAATTTCTGGGAGTGGACCGCCGACTGGTATATTACCGGAAGCACCGAGACGTTCTCAGATGCTCAAACAACAGCGGCTGACGTTGAATTTGATGTCTGGGGCAGCACCATGACTGGCGCAAGCGCATATAACAATGATTTCACTGCTAACATAAGCGGCAGGGTTTATACCACCTACCCGTGGTGGCACTGGCAATATGGTTTGCCTGCCGGCGGCATGAGAGGCGCCCCGTGGAGCAAGGGGTCGGAGGCCGGGATTTTCGCTTTTGCCGCGATAGAGGCCCCTTCAGGCGGCAAGACCTATATCGGCTTCCGGACCTGCCGCCGTTAGGAAGCGGACCCTTTGCAAAGAGGTTTAGATTGTCAATGAACAGATTCAAGCTTCTGCCGCTCATACTGATCGGCGAGATTTTCCTGGCCGGTGTTGCCGCCGCCGCCGGGCGTAAAACTTCGGGAAATTCAGTCATCACCGACGATCTGCTGACCGGGGCCGCCGTCAGCGTTAACGCTTTAAGCGGAACGGGGCGGATTCTTGCCGGGAATCTGGGGCAAATATCAGTCGGCACGATGACGGCCTCAGGCAGGGTTATAGAACCGGGCTATTATTCGCGCGCGGTATCTAGTCCGACTACAGCGGGTTTTGATAGTGTCTATTCTTCTTCCCTGACCGTTTCGTGGTCCGACGCCGCGTCTTCCAACCCGCCGGGAACAATCTATAAGGTTCAGATTTCCACCTCTCTTGATTATTCCGGCGCTGCCGTCGGCGCAACTTCTTCAGGCTTCAGCGCGGACTTTATCAATCTCTCCACAGGAACGGTCTATTACGGCAGGGTTTCTGCCGGCTACATGGAGGGAGATGACTCTCCATACAAGGATACCGGAAGCACAATAACCGGCGCAGGGATTGTTTCGCCGTCCAACCCCGTTGTAACCGGAGTTTATCTTTCAAGCATATCCGTGAGCTGGGAACAGGTTGACCCGAACGACGGCAGTATAGTGGAAGCTTCCACCGCATCAGACTTCACAGGCATAATTAAATCTTCATACACGCCAAATACCTCTTTGACTGCTCTTACCGTTGAAGAGCTTGCTCTGAATACAACTTACTATCTCCGCGTAGGAACACTTTTGGCAGCCTCCACCAATTATGCCGACACCTCGCCTCCATCCGCAGCGACGCATGCAAACATGCCCGCGGCGACATCAATCCTATCGGTTTCTTCAATCTCCGTTTCTGTCGGCTGGGACGCGAACAGCAATCCGGGAAACACAGTCTACGAGATCTGGAAGGCTACGGCGGATGATTTCAGCGGCGCGGCACAAAGCGTGACGGCGGGAAATTCGTTTCTGGCAGATTCACTGGCTCAGAAAACAACATACTATTTTAAAGTGCGCGCGCAGAACCGCGCGGGCATTTTCACCGATTTTGACAGCGCCGTCAGCACCAGAACCTTTAGCGCCGCGCCGGGGGATATATATTTCTCAACTGCAGGGGTCTTCATAACATCCATCTCGTGGAGTTGGAACGACGCTGCCGATGAGGAAATTTACAGGATAAGCGATTCCGACGAAATCATAATAAAGGATAACCTCGTTTCAAATACGACTACCTGGACGGAAACAGGGCTTTCCACTAACACCGCTTATGCCCGCAGGGGCGTTGTCGTGAACGCAGCGGGCATATCCACCTCCGCTCTGGTCACAGTGTACACCCTGGCAGCCGCGCCGGTTTCGCAGGTTGTTGCCTCGGTCGAAATCAGTTCGGCTTCGGTGGTTTGGGAAGCGAACCAAAATCCTGCCGTCACATTTTTTATTCTGGAGGCCTCTGCTGATAGTTTCGCCACCGTGTCGGAATCCAGCCGCACATTGCGAAGCACCGCGACCCTTACATCGTTGCTGCCGAACACAAGCTGGTATTTCAGGGTCAGGGCGGAAAACGGGCAGGGAGTCTTTACCTCGTATGCCACCGCTGTTTCCACACTAACTTTTGCGGCTGTTCCGTCCGGGCTGACCATGATACAGGCTTCAGGCTCCAGTATTGCTGTCGCCTGGCAGCGGAACTCAAATCCCGCCGATACGCAATTTGAGGCGAGCTTTTCCAGCACTAACTTTGTCACAAATATCTCAACCCCATTGCCTTTTTCAGCCGCTTCCGCCGTGACCCAAATTAATGTATCCGGTCTCGCGGCGGAAACCACCTATTACGCCAGGGTGCGCGCACGCAACCGCCAGGGACGACTGACCGGATTTACTTCAACCAGTTATTTATTGTCGCCTAGTCTGACTCAATCGGTCAATCCGTCTGTGCAGACAAATATGGTATTCGGCAACGCCAGTTTGACG
>JBDRGJ010000283.1:0-12521 GCA_043817835.1 bacterium | reverse complement strand
CACATCCCACTAAATCGCACAATAGCCCTCCAAAAGGTAGTTCACTGAACGCACCAAATACCCCAACCGTCACTTGGATACATATGCCAACAATAAGAAACACATGTATCCAGTCCTAGCGATAGCCATACATATAAGAATCTGCGATAGTTTTGAGCTTTCCAGATAATAATCTGCACCCTAAACAGAAAGGGCTAATTGCTTTCTGCTTCTTCCAGGAGCGCGTCCGTTCTCTGACGCAGGAACTTGCGGGACTCTTCCTGAAGCTGAGGGATATCCTCCACCGCCTTCTTAAACTTTGCCGAATCTATCCCTACTAAAGCGCGGACAGATTCATCCCCATCGGTGTGGCGATCTAACAGCACAGCACCTGAGGTTGCCCCATTGGCGATAGTCCGTATAGCCCTCTCCACAAGCTCTCCCTCAGGACCGACATAATCTTTCATCACCAATGTGATTCTTGATTCAAGTATTTCAAGTATTCGGGCGCGGGCTCTTCTCTCCGCAGTTTCTTCCCGTAGTGTCTTGCTCGCTATTCCCAAGTCGCCGTGTTTGGGTTCCGCGAGACCATCCGCACAAAGAATGTCTTTGCATTTCTCGTAAGCCCCTGGACCTTTTGTTGTCCAAAGCGGCGCACTGGCGCAGCTGGATAAAAACACTGCAAGAGAGATGCACCCCAGTACGGTTTTAGTCATAATTACTTGCCTCCTATTTTTTTGACGATTTCATACGGCACAACTTCCATAGTCCACGCTTCCCTGTCAAGCATAGCCAATCTTTCCATCATTTGGGACAGATCCCCCAGGCTGAAAAGCACATAGTCGCCCACCTTTTTTTCCTGCACTTCATGTGGTGTCACAAGCGGAGTATTTTTTGTGGCAACTATATGCAAGACCTCTGCAGAACTGTTTCTGCCGGAGGCAACAACTGCCTTTAAAGCTACCTGATTATCCGGCGGATACCTAAACTCACTTCCTGCCACAACTCGGTTGTCCGCGAAATACTTATTCGGGTATATCAGCCATATATTTAAATCTTCATCAACACTGAACAAGTACAGGTAAGAATCATATGTCACCGAGAATGAAACATTTACATTCTCACCGTCCTGATAAACCGGACGGTCCAGTTCGCTATTAATGATCCGATAGGAGGGATCCGGTCTGCCTTTTTTGACGATTCTTCCTTTAACTAAAACCTCGCAGCGCATACCTCCTTCAATTTGCGTAGAACTTAGGGGTATGGGTTTCTCGTACTGGACAATTCCTCTTGCCCATGACCATAAATAACGACTCACAAACTCATGTGGGCCGCCGGCAGTTTGAGACAAAATATCGGTAATCCCCAAAAAGGCCTCCATGCCAGATTTTTTTAAGGCTTTGTCGATCGCATCGTCCCGTGCCCGACTCTCACAATCTATAAGCCGCCCGTACTTATCAACGGTCCCCACACCAGTCTCATCAAAAGCTACAGCTTCCGTATCCGGCAAAGGGAATACCGCCTCATTGATTGCATTTTCTGCCTGTTGAGTCTTTTGGCCAGAAGATTGGGTGCTCTTCCGCTGGATTGGATGGTTGCCACGCTGCCTGTCTGCTTCGCTGAGCAGGGTATCCGTGCTTTGCCGAAGATCAGATTGGTTCGCCCTACGCGGAGAGATGCAGCCAAACAGGCACAGAAAAGCGATAAATATAAGACCAGTTTTCATCATTGCGCAGTCCTGCCCGAAAGCATCCTCCTGATTTTATTTGGCTTCCTCAAGCAATTTGTCAGCCTGAGACCGTATTGCCTTGGTTTTAGCAGACTGTGTGGCGCAGCTTATTTCCATCAAGGCAACCAACCCAATAATGCAAACCATTAATAAGCGACGCGACAAAGGAAAAGAACGTGAGATTGCGTGCATTTGCCCCCCTATTGTGCCAGATACAGTACAGTTTATCAGGTGATATGGCCCCTGTCAATGGGGGCGTTATTATCTTTAGAACAGGCAGGGAATATTTCACAATATATGTTATGGACAAGTTATATAGGGAAATCGGCGAGCGCATGAAATCCATACGCAGCGCCCTGAAAATGACCCAGGCCCAGGTTGCGGAAGCCGCAGAAATAGAAACTTCTTTTTATGGGCATATTGAAAGAGGGGCGAATATCCCGAGTTTAAAGACATTTGTCGCCATCGCTGCGGCCTTAAGGGCAAATCCCGCCGACCTTTTCCCAGCGCGGATATCAAAAACGGACCGGCTTTCTGAGACTGCCATTGAAAGCATATTGTCGGATTTGAGCCCAAGCAAAAAAAGGCTGATTGTCGGAATTGTCAAAGATATCGCGTCCGGCTACAATTGCCGAGAATAGATTCCCTGCCTTCTTTTAGCCAACACATTTTTGTTTTTCGAAGGCTGTCTGAACGTATTGCGTTTTGACGAAAAAACATAAAATTATCCCAAAAGTGTTTGAATATGCAGGACGCGGCCGGGGATCGAACCCGGCCGCGTATGTCTGCCGCTATCCTGCGTTTAGTCTATTTCTCCCGTGACCTGCCAGGATGCTACGGCGGTGTTGGGAATGGCCTCCCACCACCCCGTAAGGTGCAGATCCCTGTGTTCGCGGCCGCCGCCGACCTTGAGCAGACAGGCTCCCACATAATGCCTTGTTTCCTCCTCCTCGACCCAGGCGTTGTTTTTCCAAGTCTTAATTGCCACAGTGATGCTTTCCGAGGGCGCTTTCTCTGCGGTCACCGCTAAATTCTGGGAAAAGCAAACTCTACGAGTACCAGGTATGTTAAGGATACTGCTGGGCGTTCGCTAACATCCTCCTCGTCGGGCTCTTTGTTGTTGCTAGCACATTTACCCCAAATCCCAGCCAATTCACACCAGGTTCGCTTAACTCTCAATCTGTGCCGTAGTATTATATAAGAGTTACCTACCAAGCCAGTAGAGATAACGATGTTGAAACAGAAGGAATACTCGCTACGTAAATGTTTATCAAGTATCTAATCGCTCTAAAAATAAAACGCAGGAATTATGATATGGGGTTAAACATGGAATCAGAGGAAAAGGAAGATTCTCTTAAGAAGTCTCTGCAGCTTTACCGACAAATGTCCAATAACAGCCTGTCATCAAAGATTGATGACAATAATGGTTATGTGCAGAACAATGCGATAACAAGTTTTAAACGGCAAAACACTTACAACCAACTCGATATCGGTAACAGCTTTAACGACAACAGCTCTCATCTGGCGACAAGCGATGACCACAGCATCTCGAAGTACAATTCTGATAATCGCAGCGTGTATATAAAAAGGAACGTTGGGAATAGAACAATCACTGATGCGCGGGTAAATGTGGAGGTCAGCGGCGGGAACTTAACCTTGAATAACGTGACCTTCAATAATTGTCAGGTCTTGTTCAATAACAACGTCAGGGTCAAAGTTCAGCGGCGCGCCCCCTCCTTGTTGGATCTTTTGTTCAAGGAAGGTTACCGCTCTGACGATGAATAAATAGCAGTGGGGCCCTGCGGGTTTTAATCTACAGGTCAGCGCATGAGGTGTTTCGTGGTAAAGATTAATGAAGAGATGGTAAAGGCGGATTTAAGGAAAATATTACATTTAATCAACCCGGCGAGGGTTGCGGAAGAAGTCCTGCTTAAATTGGCCCAGGTTCGGGAAGAATTTTCAGCTTATGCAGTACGGCTTACCGCCAAAGACACCTACGCTGTGGAGGATGTTATAGCCAGATATGCCAAATTCTATTACGAAAAAAAATACGATATCTCGCACGTAGGTTATAGTTATGCCCTTGAACTGATGAAAAAAAAGATTTCCAAACATCGCGGCGCAGGGTTTGAGCAGTTATACCAGGATGTAATATGGGGAAGGTTGTCTCTGCGCGACTTGGTGGATTCCATTCACAATGCCAACGTGGAAGCTGAGTTGGATGAATACCTCGATTCGGTAATTGACCGTTTCGTCCCTTCCGGCAACGTGTTTTACCATGAAGCCCTAGTCGCGGAGTACCTGCAGCGACATAAAGACATGCTTTCCGAGGAGACAAAGTCACTGCCTCCGTATCAGATAGGGTACAAAGACTTGCTAAAAATGCATTACAAGATGGTCGACCGGATCCAAAAACGATTAACAACCGACACTGGCAATAATGCTGAGCAGTAAAGGGAGGTGTTTAAATGGACTACGAATTTGACGGCGATATGCCAGAACGCTACAGGCGGGCGTTTAACAGATGGCACAGATACCATTGCGAATCACCCGGTGGTAGAGATAGAAGGTTTAGGTGCGCTTGGCGCTACTGCGGTTCTCCTAGGCTCCAGTTTGTTTCGTTCGGCAAGTATGAACGTGAAGAAGAAACACATTGGTATGCAGAGTTAAAATGCGGAGACTGCGCCTGGTCATCTTACGTCATATTGAACCCTAAATCCGATCAAGGTGGGTTTACTACGGATTGGGAGGGTTTTCAGTTTTATAATGGCGGCTTCGAACGCAAAATGAAGCGTTTAAATGAAAGGTTTATATTATGAGAGAAAGCGACAGATCCAAAGTAATCGTTGGGAAGGGCCTAGCCTCAATCATTGGGGTCATGGGGCTTGCGAACCTGACTCCGCTTGCACCAATTGCATGGATAGCATCAGGGATTTACGCTATCTGGGCGCTTTCACCAGGAAGCGCTCCTGGCTCGCGGCAGGAGCGCGCCCAACCAGAAGACAGACCAGCGCAAGACGCCAGTGACGTAGAAATCTCTCTATCGGAAGAGCAGTTGGAGGAGATGGGCATTGACCCAAGCCAGGAAAGCATCAATATGACAGAGGCAGAGTTGAGGGATTTTCTCGATCAGGTAAGGACAGTGCGCAAGTCGGCTGATTGATACCAACATGAGTCGTTTAGTGTGACGCATTTGCCTATGCAGGGTACGGGGACCAGAAATGAAGCCGGCCAGAAGGCTAAAATCCATAAGCGCCGAATATCTGGACAAAACCATAGCCCGGTGGCAGGCCTATTGCGGGAAAAAACTAAAATCTGATGATGCCGGAGAACTTGCGGAAAATCTTATAGCGCTTGAAATCCTGCTTAAACAACTACGTGGGAAGTATGGTTGATTGAGACTGGATGTTACAATGTGTTACAATATGCTTATGCATATTATTCAGAAACTTGAAATATATCGGCTGGAAAATAAGATCAGCCAGAAGGCTCTGGCAAAAAAACTTGGTGTGGCTTACGGGACGGTGAATAGATGGCTGCGTAGAAAGACTCGTCCCAATCCGATACAGACTTATCACATAGAGAAGATTCTGAGGGGCTTTAAGGCGGAAAAATGAACGGCAAGGCACTGCTTTATGTTCGGGTTTCTAGCACGGAACAGGAAGATGGTTATTCCCTGGACGCTCAGGAAAAACTGGGGCATAACTATGCCCGCGTCAATAAATTGGAAATTGTAAAAACATGGAAGGTCGCCGAATCTGCCTGGGGCAGAAAAGAGCGCACCGCTTTTAATCAGATGGTTGACTACGCGAAGCGGCATCCGGAGATGGAGCACATCATCTTTGATATAACGGACCGCCTCACCAGAAATGATTTCGACAAGATGAAGATCTACGATCTGGTCAAGCAGCACGACAAGAAGATCCACTTCTCACGGGCCAATAAGATCTTCGATAAAAATGCCTCTCCTGACGAGGAGTTCATGTTTGATATCGAGGTGGCGGTTGCAAAAAAACTGTCCAACGATATATCGCGCAAGAGCCGTATGGGAATGGTGGAGAAGGCCGAACAGGGGTGGTTGCCGACTTTGGCTCCTATCGGGTATAAAAATAACCGTGAGACAGCAGGAATTGACATTGATGCAAAGCTGGCCAAGTTTGTCGTCAAGGCCTTTCAACTTATCTCAACAGGGTCTTATTCCCTGACCATGGCACAGGAAAAGTTGGATAAAGAAGGCTTCCGAACTCGGCGGGGCAAGGGAATCCCCCGCAACACTTTGTATAAGCTGATTAAAAATCCGTTTTATTACGGTATTTTTACCTGGAAGGGGAAGACATATACCGGGAAGCATACTCCGATAATTTCAAAAGAACTATACGCGAACGCCAATAAAGCCTTGCGGGAAGACGGCCGGCCTTACGAAAGCAGACGTAACTTCGCATTCGCCAATCTCATGAGATGCGGTGTCTGTGGCTGCAAGGTCCTGGGCGAAATACATAAAGGGCGCTATATTTATTATCACTGTACATTTATGCGGGGGCGGCACGAAGAGCCTTGCTATATACCGGAGGAAAAAATGATCGGGCTCTTTGAACCGTTAGTCGCTAAGATAAGTCTGCCTGCTGAATTGGCAGACTGGCTGAAGGAAGGCATCAGAGAGAGATTAAATCATGATTCTGAGCTGGCGGATGAAGGGGTTGCGCAACTGAAAGCCGAATATGACAAGGCGTATAGGCAGTTAAACAATCTTTACGAACTGGCCGCCGGCGGCATCACTAACAAGGAAGTATTTCAGATTAAGGAGCGCGAATATTCTTCAAGGTTGGCTGATCTTAAGGTTCAGCTCAATTCTGCTGGCAGGAATCCGGAGGAGGTTTGCAAGGAAGCTTCCGAAAGCCTCGAATTGACTAAGGGCGTTTCCGAGCTGTATCACAAGGCCAATCCTCATGAAAAGGCCCAAATACTGCGCCTGATCGGCTCAAATTACTCTCTCGACGGATTTAAGGTAGTCCCCACCTACAGGGCGCCGTTCGACGTGATCGCCGCCAGCTGCCCTAAGACCACCGGTAATTGGAAAAGTTCGAATCTGCAAATCTGGGGTGGCTGACGGGATTTGAACCCGCGACCTTCCGGGCCACAGCCGGACGCTCTAACCGCTGAGCTACAACCACCATCCATCAGCAACACAAGCTGCGCAAGACACTTAAGCAAAACAAGCCGAAAAGCCAATGAAGCTTGTGTGTTATGGCCCTTAATTCTAAGATTTTCCGCGTGATTGGGCAACTAAAATTCGAGATAAAATACGGATTTCAGGTATAATACTGCGGGACGCAGCGATGAACATTCTCATAGTAGGCGCATCCGGGCTGGTCGGAAGCCGGTTATTCGACGGCCTGTCCGACGGACACATAGTCCATGGTACCTGGCTTTCATCGGAAGGCCCGGCCTCCCGCATGTTCAGGTGGAATATCATAAAAGATACTCCTGAGATGCTTCTGCAAAGAGGCCGGCCTGATGTTGTGATAACGGTTTTGCGCGCCGGAAGGGACTGCCCGGTCGAACTTCTCAGGCATGTTTTTTGCGGCCTGGGAGGATTCTGCAGGACCAATTCCATTCACCTGGTTCACTTCTCCTGCGATTCCGTCTTCGGCGGAGAAGACGGGGTTTTCTCCGAAGAATCCCTTTGCCGGCCCTGCGCTTCCGATGGTGAGGCCGCAAGGACCGTTGAGGAAGCCCTGCTAATGAGCATGGCTTCTGTTGCCATAGTGCGCGTGTCTCATGTTTTCGGCATGTATCCGGACAGAAGATTCGACAGGCGGCTGGCCGTGCTGGAGTCCTCCCTTGAGCGCGGGGCGGAGGTCTCCCGGTTTAAAGACTCTTTCAAACAACCGCTCTGGGCCGGAGAACTTGTCAGGCCTGTTTCTGAGATAATACGCAGGCGTTTCACCGGCGTACTGCACCTGGCCGGGGAGCCTCATACCCAGTACGATTTCGCGCGTTCTTTTGCAGTGGCCTGCGGCTATGAGATCGGCCGCATCAGGCCGGTTTTTAAGGACGAAACAGAAGCAGGGGAAAAGCTGTGTTCCCGGTCACTGCTGTGCACGCGCAAAGCCGCTAACGATTTCGGCTTTTCCCCCATGCCTCTTCCGCTTTCAATGGCCGAAGCTGTAAAGCAGAAGTTAAGAAGGTAAGAAGCTGAGAAACGGCGGGGCTGCAGAAGGTAAGAAGCTGAGAAACAGTTGAAACTGTCTAAAGGCCGAAGTTAAGTCGGATGTACCTGCTGAGCAAAGCTCTGCCGATATCAGGCAAAGCTCATAACAGCTTTCGCTTTGCAGCTACAGACAGTTGAAAACAATCTGCAACGATTCGGACTTCGCCCTTCGTCTGATAGAGTTTGGAATTAGCCGTTATTTAAGAACTTCTCAGCTTCTTAACTTCGCAACTTCCGCAGTGCGTAACTTCTGCAGTAAAAAAAGGAGTCTGATTATGGAAAGAAAGCCCGCGGTTGCGGATGCGTTTTATACCGGTGACCCTGTAAGACTTAAAAAAGAGGTGTTGTCGTATATTGAAAAAGGCGTGCCGGACAAAGCCGAAGGAAAGGTTCTGGGCGTGCTTGTGCCTCATGCCGGTTACGCTTATTCGGGGCCGGTAGCCGGGACAGGGTTTGCCGCTGTAAAAGAACTTAATTTCAATACTGCCGTTTTTCTGGGCGCGGGACACAACTGTCCGTCAGCCGGTGGAGCGCTTGCCGCAAAGGGTTCTTTTCTCACTCCCCTCGGGAAACTGGAAATAGATGAAAAATTCACAGGCAGCCTTTTAAAGAAATCCGCGGTTTTTGAAGACCTTTCGGAGGCGCACGCAAAGGAGCATTCCATAGAGGTCCAGCTTCCCTTTCTTCAGGCGCTCAAAGGCGATTCGGTTAAAATCGTGCCGGTCCTTTTCAATACCGGCGAACTTCCCGTGCTGAGGGAGGCAGGCAGGGTCCTGGGCGGTGAAATGAAAGGGAAGGACGCCATTCTCTTCATATCTTCGGATTTGTCGCATTTTCCCCCTTCAGCCGTGGCAAGACCAGCCGACACCGCTGCATTGCTGGCCCTGAAAATGGCCATGCGCCTGGGAGATGTCTCTTATTTTGAGCTTGCCTCAAAAATATTGAGCGCCAAGGGCGGGCGCGAACTTTCCTGCGTCTGCTGCGGCCAGGCCGCCATAACAGCCGGAGCCGCTGCCTGCATGGAGCTGGGAGCCAATGATTTTCAGATACTGTGCTACACCAATTCCGGGGATATATCCGGTGAGAATTCCAGGGTTGTGGGATACGGCGCCGGACTTTTCATAAAAGCGGACGGGAAACCGGAAACCTCGCTTCCCGTAACCTCCGGGATGAAAAAAGAGCTGCTGGCCCTGGCAAGAAAAAGCATAGCCGGTTACCTTAAGAACGGGAAAGAGCTGCGGCTTCCGTTGAGCGGCGAACCTGTTTTCAACCTGCCGGGAGCTGTTTTCGTCACTCTTACGGAAAAGGGAAAACTCAGGGGATGTATCGGGACCATGGAGCCGCAGGGCACCCTGCTGGACGCAGTCGCTTCATTCGCGGCTTCCAGCGCTTTCTGCGACTCCAGGTTCTCCCCCCTGGATGCTTCAGAACTGGACTCGGTAAAAATAGAGATTTCTATCCTTTCTCCGCTTGTAAAAGCAGCGGGACATGAGGAGGTGGAGCCGGGAAAGCACGGGGTTTACATCAAAAGGGGAGGAAGAAGCGGTACTTATCTCCCTCAGGTCTGGGAGCATTTCAGGACAAAGGAGGAGTTTCTTTGCTCGCTCTGCCTTGAAAAAACCGGGCTTGAGGCTGACGCCTGGAAGAAGCCTTCCACCGGAATATTCGTTTATACCGTTGATGCTTTTAAGGAAGAGTAGACTATAAGCTAAAAAAACAGGAAGGCCGCCTGATTTTTGTGGCGGCCTTCCTGTTTTAAAACGTCATGCTCCTATAAGTAGAGGAGCGCAAGGCCCACTCCGATTGCAGCTCCTATTCCTATTGCCGCAGGGCTGAAAACCAGGCCTGTCAGAAAATAGGCGGTCAATGCTCCTGCACCGGCATATGCCAGCAATGGTTTGACCGTCTCGATTGAGTTCCCGATGAATTCTTTGAGCTGGCTGGAGAAGGTGGGAGGAGGCGCCGGTTTGAAAATAGGCTTGGGCATCGGGGTAGTATCGGCAGGGGGAGCGGTACTGAACGTTATTTCGTTTTTTGGACTTTCTGCAAAGTCTGCAGAGTCCGCAGCCACAAGCGATGGCCCGGAAAAGTCCTGACGGCTGCCGTCCATGACGCGACGGGCCTGAAGATAAGCGTCATCGGAACCGTAGTCAAGCTGCATGGCCTGGTCCAGAGTGCCGGCTTTGCAGGAAACAGGCCCTGCCGCGGAAAACGCCATTGCTGCTGAAAGGACTGCAAGATAAAACTTAAAGTTCAGGTTGTTCATAAGATTATTCTACCCCCTCCCGATGTTTTTGTCATGGGATATGGGACCCTGGGACCGGTGGGTCAAAAGACCCATATCCGCGGGCGGTCCCGCATTTATGCGGATTTCGGCCCAGCAACCCGGGACGGTTGCGGGACGAAAAGCGCGGACAGTGGTATAATATTGCCATGAGCCGCGCGTTTGTAAGAGAGGACTCCCCCAGAGACGACGAACTGCCCGAAAGGCCGGTCAGCTCCCGCCCCAATTACGTCACGCCCGGGGGCATGGCGCTCCTGAAGGCAAAAGTTGAAGAACTTACAAAACAGCGCTCCGCGACCCTTTTAAATTCCGATGACCCCGAAATAAGGCGCAAGCGGCATATCATAGAAAGGGACCTTGTTTATTTTAAAGCCCGGTATGAAACCGCGATACTTGTGGACCATAACGGGAAGGATTTCGCCGATATCCGGTTCGGCGCGATAGCGGATGTGAAGGGCGCCTCCGGAAAAAACCGCCGGTTCGAAATCGTGGGAGAAGATGAAGCGGACCCTGATTCAGGCAGGATAAACTGCGCGTCCCCGCTTGCGCAGGCTCTTCTGGGCAAAAAGGCCGGTGAACAGGCCGTCTGTCAGACCAGAGACGGTCGTCAGGAGCTGACCGTCATCTCGGTAAAGTATCCCCCCCCAGCCGGGACTCGTCTTTGATCTCTCCCAGGCTTAACAGCGCCTGTCTGAGGTCTTTGTCATGCCTGTGGCTTTCCAGCCGCGATAAAAGGCTGTATGCGCATGGCACTACCAGCAATGTGAGAAAAGTGGAAACCAGAACGCCTCCGATGACCACCAGAGCCATGGGGATGCGGGTTTCCGCCCCCGGACCTATTCCCAGAGCCGGCGGTATGGCGGCGGCTATTGTAGCGAAAGAAGTCATCAATATCGGCCTCAGCCTTACTGGACAGGCGTCCATAAGGGCTTCATTTACTCCCATCCCCCCCAGCCTTCTGCGCTGATTGGTGAAATCCACAAGCAGTATTGAATTTTTCTTGACTATTCCCATAAGCAGGATAAACCCTATCATGCTGTAGATGTTTAGCGATTGATGCCCTACTTTCAGGGCTATGAACGCCCCTGTAATGCTGAACGGCAGGGCCAGAAGAACTATCATGGGATGCAGGAAGCTGTTGAACTGCGAGGCGAGTATCATATAAGCCACGAAAATGCCCAGAACCAGCGCAAAGTTGAGGCTTTGGAAGGATTCCTGGAAAGTTTTGGATGTGCCGGAGAATACCACGCGGTAGCCTTCGGGCAGAATGGTCTTGGCCAGCCGTTCCACTTCAGACAAAGCCTCTTCCTGTGACGAACCTGGTGCGACATTGGCGAATACGCCTATAGCGCGCTCGCGGTTTCGTCTTGAGATTGAAAGAAGCGTGGGCTTTTCCTCTATGCGCACGACGTCGGAAAGTCTTATAACTTCGCCGTGGTTGTTGCGGACCCATATTTTGTTGATGTCCTGCGCGTTCTTGCGGTCTTTATCCACCAGCCTGAGACGTATATCGTAGCGCTTGCCTCCCTTGGTGAACTTCCCGACCCTGATTCCGCCTATCATGGCGTTGACAGCGTCGCCTATGGAGGAGATGCTCACTCCTCTTGCAGCTGCCTTGTCCCTGTCAGGCAGGACTTTGACCTCCGGCATGCCTTCCAGGTAATCCGTGTCCACATCCACCATTCTGCCGGAATCGTTCATTTTCTGCATCAGTTCGCTGCTCAGACCGGCCAGCCTCTCCCATTCCGGCCCGCGTACGCTCAGTTCCACAGGGAAGCCGCGTTGGGCCGAAAAACCGGTAAGCGAAGGGTCCTGGATTACGGCGCGCTGTATGCCGGGAATGGCATTTAAAACCTTACGCGCGTAGCTCATGAATTCCTGCTGGCCGGGCGGCCGTCCGCCCGGGACCAGCGGCACGCGTTCGCCTACGGGCTTCATGGTTATTATCATCTGTCCGGCATTGACCGCCCCCCCGCCGAATCCGCCTATAATCGCCAGGTATATTTTCACATTCGGCTCTTTCATGGCCCATTCTTCGGCCTTCGCCATGACTTCGCTGGTAAAGCTTATTGATGAGCCTACCGGCGTCTGCATGCGGACTAGGAACCTGCTCTGGTCCTGCGCGGGAGAAAATTCCCTTGGTATGACTTTTATGAGCGAAAGCGATGCCAGGAAAACGGCCGTGGCGGCGGCAATGACCGTCCACCGGCGCCTGAGAGCGGCAGCGAGAATGACCGAGTAAGCTTCCCGCAGGCGCGTCATGAATCCGTTCATGGCGCGGCCTATCCAGAACGGTTGCCGGGCGTCCACGAACTGGG
>JBDRGJ010000282.1:0-2492 GCA_043817835.1 bacterium | reverse complement strand
ACCAGATTTAAGAAGGCCTACCCGGACCTGATAAAGCCCATGGTGCCGGTACACGACGTTCCTCTTATAGAATGGACGGTGCGCCTGCTTGCGGACTGCGGCTGCCGCAATTTCACCGTTCTCCTGAATGAAAGAGGCCGGTCCGCCAGCAGACATCTGGAAAAAGTTATGGGTGCCGGACTCTCATTCCGGTTCATCCATAAGGACACCGCCTCATCCTGGGAAAGCTTCCGGATAGTATCGGGTGCACTGGCCGGGCAAGCGGAGCATTTTCTCATGAGTGCGGTTGATTCTCTTTATGAGCCGGAAAAGCTGAAGGGATTTTTCTCCGGCACCTCATCCGGCTGCGCCGACGCAGTGCTGGGTGTAACTTCCAGCATAGAGGATGAAAAGCCCCTATGGGCAGACATAGACGCAACAGGAAGAATAACGGCCCTGGGGCCTGACACATCAGACAGGAAATTTGCCACAAACGGGGTTTACCTGATGAGCAGGTCGCTGGCGGAGAGAATGCCGTCGGCCGACAGCTATTCTGCCCTCAGGGAATATCTGACGGATCTCATCAGACAGGACAACACGGTCTGGTCATGGCCCATGAAAAAAAGCGTCGACGTGGATGATCCTGCCGACATAACCGCCGCTGAAAAGTTCGTGAAAAAATACCTTTCGGGCAGGATAAAAAACAGCATTGGTCTGAGCCGGTACACGGCGGGCAGGCCCGGGAGATTTAAATGAACGCCAAATGTCTGGGAGTTTTCCGCGAGAGGACCAACTCCCCGAACAGGGAAAATGACGACGCCCTGATACTCAAGGCGGTGACGGAGGAACTTACCCGTCTGGGAACTGACACACACCTCATCGAGCCGGAAAACATAGACCTTGTGGAGCCTGCGGAGTGGGACGTGGTCCTTCCCATGTGCGAGAACTATCCGGTTCTTAAACGTATAATATCCTGGTCCGATCCCCCCCTTATGCTCAATCACCCGGGCTCGGTCCTGGACTGTTATAGGCACCGCATGGTGCCTCTGATACAGAAGTTCTGCCCTGGCCTTTTTCCGGAGACCGAAATGCGCCATATGCGGGATTTTCCCGGCAAGCATCCCTCTTTTTCAGACGGCAGAGGGGCCTGGATAAAACGGGGAGACGTCCACAATCAGACCACACACGACGTGCAATACGTCGCAAAATGGGAAAATTGCCCGGCGGTAAAACTGGATTTTGAAAGCCGCGAAATAACCAGCGTCGTGATACAAGAGCATATTCCGGGGGATCTTGTGAAATTTTACGGCGTCGGCCCCATGAAATGGTTCGACTGGTTCTACCATGCACCCGACAAGTCCGCGAAACACCGGTTCTCCGTGAACGAACTGGAAAAGGCGGCTGCGGCTGTGGCCAAAGCGGTGAGACTGGAGATTTACGGCGGAGACGCCATAATAACCGCGGAAGGCAGAATATATATCATAGATATAAACAGCTGGCCCAGTTTTGCCAGGGTCAGGGAGGAGGCGGCCGTGAACATAGCAAGGTACGTCTGCCAACGCGCCCAAAAAAAGATTACACAGGAGAACAGGCGATGAAAACAACGGCCAATCCGGAGGTTAAGAAGGAAAAAAGCGAAGAAACCTGGAAAGCCGGACCAAGGTCCAGGGCAATTTTCGAAGAAGAGCAGGGATACATAGCGCCAGGGATACAGAGCATAGCCCTTTTCTCGCAGGTGGCCATGGACCACGGCAGCGGGGCCTTGCTCGTTGATGCTGACGGCAATGAGTATATCGATTTTTTTGCGGGAGTCGGCGTGGCCAGCCTCGGCCACGCCCACCGGAAATATGTCCGCGCCCTCCAGGACCAGGTCGCGCGCATTTCTGTTGGCAGTTTTGTCACTGAAAACAGGGCGAAATTCTGCAGGCTTCTTGCCGAAATGACTCCCGGAAAGCTCAACCGTATCCAGCTTTATTCCGGCGGAGCGGAGGCGGTGGAGGCGGCCATACGCCTTGCCAAGAGCTATACCGGGAAATACGAAGTGGTCAGCTTCTGGGGAGGCTTCCACGGCAAGACCGGCGGCGTGCTGGGTCTGCTGGGAGACGACTTTAAGAAGGATCTCGGCCCGCTTATGCCCGGAACATACAACGTTCCCTATGCCAACTGCTACCAGTGCCCCTTCAAGATGGAACATCCGCAATGCGGGCTTTTCTGCGTGGAATTCGCCAGGAAGAGCCTGAAGATTTCCGCCACTGGACGCATAGCCGCATTCATAATAGAATCCATACAGGGCACTGCCGGCAACGTCATTCCTCCGGAAGGATATGTCGCCGCCATAAAACAGCTGGCGAAAGAGGAGGGCGCCCTTCTTATCTGCGACGAAATGATAACCGGTTTCGGACGAACCGGGAGGATGTTCGGCTGCCAGCACGATGACGCGCGTCCCGACACACACGCTTTTCCATCTTCGAGCGCTTGATGACGGTGATGAGGCCGCGCGAGCGCGCGATCAG
>JBDRGJ010000281.1:0-4475 GCA_043817835.1 bacterium | reverse complement strand
TGTTTTTACTGTTGCCTCTGTTTTACCAATTGTAGCACTTTTTATCCGTATGTGTGCTGGCAGTACAGGCGTGCTGCAGATTGGTCCGGCAGGCCGGCGACAGGAAAAGGGCAGGTTCACAGGGAAATACCGGGTTTGGGCACAAAAAGCACCAGGGTTCTGCGGGTCTCGGCTCCTTCGTCAAGATGGAGAATTTTTACCCAGCAGTTTTCACCCTTGAATATTGTTTCTCCCTCTACCAGCTGATTCGGGGTCTCGAGCGCGGAGCCTATAAGACGCAGAAGGTTCTGCTGCTGGCTGTCCACCACGTCAAGAAGATGCAGTCTTTGCGCGGGATCACCCCGGGAAAGCTCAAAATTTGCATAAAGGACATTATTGTCCTCGTCCACCACAATGGCATGCTGGCCCTGGGGGACCACGGTGCCGAGAACGGAACTCCACCATTGCTGCTCTACGACCTTATGCTGTTTGTCGCGGGACAGCGCTGCCTCCATATCGGCTTTCACTTTGCGCATAAAAGCGGCCAGCGAGTCCGCAAGATCGCCCAATTCATCCTTTCGGGCCGGAAACCTGAACTCGAAAGTTTTGGTGGATATCGTGTCTATGCTGTCCCTGAGCAGGGCAACCGGCGATATCACGAAATGATGGAGGAATATGTAGAGAGGAATGCCCAGCAGGAAAAGCACTCCGGCGGCGCCGAAAACATATCTGCGCATGGCCGAGTTGACGATATCCTCCGCCCCCCTCCTTGAAACCTGAAGGTCCACTATGCCTATGATATCCCCCCGGACCGAGAGAGGAATCGCTATTTCATAAATCGGCTGTTTGTCCACCATCCTTATCTTTGCTGTCTTGGAGCGGTAGGCATATTCCACGGCGTTCGTCGGAACTCCGACGTTTTTCTGGAACTCGTCCCAGGGAACGTTGATAAACCGGCTTTCCTTATGCCATCTGACCACTCCGGCCCTGTTGAGATAAAGAATGGAGGCAATCCTGTCATCCTTTGAAAGAGTGGACATGATGTCGTACTCGTCGAGGGTCAGGGCCTTCTGGCTGCGCAGCAGCCCGTTCCTGAGCACGGGGGTGTGGTACTTCACCATTTCTATTATGTCACTCTTCAGTTTCTCATCAAAGGTCCAGTTGAAAAGTTTGTTGTAATAAACCCCCCCGAGAAACATGACATACAGCCCTATCCCGCCGAACCACAGAAGCCATTTCGAGGTGAGTCTCATAGAAATTGGAGATTATGGATTACAAGATTAAAAGATTGGGAACTACTGTCCGCCAAGCATCTGATCTATTCTCTTAAGGCCGGCCTCCACGTCGGGATTGCCCGGGTCAAACTGCCTGGCTATGGACCACTCGTCGCGGGCTTTCTCCAGATTGGCGTTCTGAAAATGCTTCAGCCCCTCAAGATAATGAGACTGGGCCGCGCGCCTGCTCTCCTCAGTTACCGCGGTTGAAACCGGAAGAGCCGCAGCGGGCTTTTCCCGGTTTTCTCTGCGCTGCCGCCGCAAAGCCGCTTCTCTTTCCCTATCCAGCGCACTCGCTTCGGCCGCGTTCTGCCTGGCATCCTCATCAGCCCTGTGCTTTTTATCTTCCTCCTCGCGCTTCATCTGCTCCCTGGCTCTGCCTGTAAGCTGATCGCAATATCCGGGATCGGAGGCATACTCCCTGGCTTTCTTCCATTGGCCGATAGCGGCGTCATACCTGCGCATACCGTAAAATTTTTTACCTTCGGCTATATGTTTGCCGGCGATTTCTGATCGCACCTCCGCCATGATTTTGACGGTTTTGGGGTCGCCGGGCTGGATTGTCAGGACCTTCCTGAGCCCCTCATATGCTTCCACAAGCCTGCCCCGCCCGTAAAGATCCAAAGCATTCTGCAGGGCCTGGTTCGCCTCTTCTTCGCGGAGCTCGTTCTCTGCGCTGCTGATCAGACTGACAAGCCTGGGATCATTGGGTTTGAGCAGGAGCGCCGCATACCACTGGTCCAGAGCTTCCTTCAGGCGCAGCCTGGAATAAGCCTCCTGGCCCCGCCTGTAATGGTCCTCCGAAATTTCCTCATTGACCTTGTTGAGCCAATATCTGGCCTTGAGATTCCCCGGGGCAAGTTTCAGAACCTCCTCCAGCCTGCGGGCGGATTCGACCAGGCGGCCCTGCTGGTAAAGAGACAGGCCGTCCCTGAACCTGTCCTCTATCATGAGCCTCTCCGATACGACCGGTCTGGCGCTTCCCTGAAGCTGGTTGGAAGCCTGCAGCAGCAGTGAAGCGTCAGAGAAGCCCGGGTCTATGGAGAGTATCCTGGAAGTCAATTCCCTGGTATTCTCGAAGTTCCCGCTTTTGTAAAGCTCGAAGGCGTTTTCGTAAACACCCCGCAGCATACGGGCCTGAATCCGCTGTTTCTCAAGCTGTATGGTCGCAAGGTAATGTCTTTTCTCCTCCAGGCCTGAAAGAGTGCCCAGTTCGATTTTCCGCATATCCAGAAAAAGCGATTCCTCGCTGCCCCTTTTGGCCTTCTGCTGCGCGGACAAACCGGAAGGATAACAGAGGACAAGGGATAAAACCAGGACCGGGACAGGAGACAAGGACGGGATGCGACGGAAAAAAAGCTTTCTTATTCTTCCGGCTGCCCTGATTTTGCGGTCCGTTCTCATAAGTTCGAGAATAAGGGATTAGGGCTGAAATTTAAGAATTTACTCAATATGCCCGATTTTCACTTATCTCCCTCTCCCGTACCTACGGGAGAGGGCTGGGATGAGGGTTCCTTGGGACCATTCCCCTCACCCTCCCCTCTCCCCAACGGGGAGAGGGGAAAAGAGGGGAAAATCCGGTCAAGTTGAGAATTTACCTGTTCCTATGAACAAATCTTAAGCCTTCAGCCTTCAGCCTTCCTCAAAAATTCAACTGAATTTTTGGGGATTAAAAAGGCATTCCCCCGGCCAGCAGGTCCGCTATCATGGGCGCCAGCATCAGTATGAAGACCGTGGGGAAAATAAAAACGAAAAGCGGTATCAGCATCTTTGTGGATGCCTGGGCAGCCAGCTGCTCGGCGCGGTTCATGCGGCGGAAGCGCAGGTCGGCGGCAAACTGCCGCAGCAGTTCCACCAGGCTGGTGCCCAGCTCATCCGACTGTATTATCAGCCCCACGAATGAACGGACCTCCTGCACGCCGGTCCTCATGGCAAACCTGCGCATGGCGTCGCGGCGCGAATAGCCGAGCTGGACCTCGTTTATGGTTTGTTCAACCTCTGCCTCCAGCTCCGTCTTCTTGGGCGCGATCTTCACTATCCTGTCCAACGCCGTCATGTAGTCCAGTCCGGACTCTATGACCAGGGCTGACAGGTCCACCATGGTGGGAAAATTCCGCAGTATCATATCCTGCCGTTTCTTGATTCTGAAGGAATACATCACGTCAGGCAGGAAAAATCCCACAGGAGCGGCCACTATTACTGCCGGAGTGTACAGCATGACAAAAAGAACAGCCGGCAGAATCACTCCGCAAATCTCCTTATAATGGAGAATTTTCAGAGGATCGTTGTTATCCGGCCTGCCAAGGAGCATATACATTTCCTCCAGCCTGTTTTCCAGACGCAGGCTTTTTGCGAAAAAAACGTCCAGCCAATCGATGAAACTACGGCTTGGGTCCAGGTGGGCGAATGCTGATATGTCCCTGCTTTTCCCGGCTGCAAGCTTGTCCAGGGAACCCGGATCTTCAGGGGCGGGAGAGAAAAAGCGTTGAACGGTCACGCTGGCGGCAATAGCTCCCGCCGCCGCAAGCAGCGTCATTATAAAATGTCCCATCCCGGTCATATCAATCTCCTTCATATTGACGATTCTGACGAATCGTCAATATGACAACCAAATTAATCCCATTTTTTAAAAAATTTTAGGATTGTTAATGCTTCCAAACAATCCAATATCCAATATCTAACATCCAGTATCAGCCTTTTATACTCTTATATTTCCCAGGCTCTGCACGAATTTCATCCCTATGGCAATCCACAGGGCGCACATGAAAAAAGTGAAAATCCCTATGCCGCTGAAATAGAACTTTGCCATGGTCTGGCCCTGAAAAAGGAACATGACACCCACCATTATCCACGGCATGATTCCCACCACTATGGATTGTATTTTCTGCTGGGCTGTAAGCGACTTGGTTTTTTCCTCGAGTTTGCTCTCCTCCCGTATGTTCTCCACTATCCGCTCGAAAATCTTGGTGAGGTTGCCGCCCACCTGCCTCTGGAGTATTATCGCCTTTATCATGTAGGAAAGCAGACGGCTGGCGACCCTGTCTTCCATGTTCTCCAGCGCTTTCTCAAACGGAGTCCCCAGCTGGTAGTTGCGTATGACCAGGCTGAACTCATCGGATATGGGGGAAAGAAGGTCCTTGGAAACCCGTTCAAAACCCTGGACTATATCCAGGCCCGAGCGCAGGGAGTTGGAAAGCAGTATCAGCGCGTCCATGAGCTGGG
>JBDRGJ010000280.1:0-3801 GCA_043817835.1 bacterium | reverse complement strand
GATGATTAATGAGTAGATAGAGTTTTTTATTTGAGATAAGGAACAGGGAGAATAATTTATGGGTGAGATTACGGTTGCGGAAACAGTGAAAAGCGGTTCATGGGAAGAGGCTGATTTGAAACTTCTGACAGATAAAATGGTGCTCCTCATGGAAAAAATTTCAGAGTACGGCTTCCTTACAATAAGGGAAGTCGGGCTCATTTATTCCAACCAGACCCATGCCTACAGGGTGCTGAATGCTCTCAAGGACAAGGGGCTTATCAGATATTTCAGGACCAGTCTCAAGCCCAGGACGGCGTTCAGTCTGACCCGGAAAGCCTACTGGTTCCTGGAGCAGAATGAACGGCTCAGGGTCAAATCCCGGTTCTGTCCGGAGAATTATCTGCCGTATCTTTTTAAGCACAGGACAGCCTGCGCAGCCGTTGGAATAATGCTGGAAAGGCATCCGCTGATAAAGAATTACTGTCCGGAAAGCCTACTCTGGGCCAAAAGAAAACAGCCGGATGAGAAGGTCTGCGACGCTGAATTCTGGTTCAAAAAAGCGGACCGGAATGAATCGTACAGGGTGGGTCTGGAAGTGGAACTGACGCTTAAAAACAGGGAGAAGCTGGTCAACTCCTTCAGGGGTTTAAGCAGAAGAACGGACCTGGAATACATCTGGTGGATATGCGGGGACAACACAGTGTGCAGGGCTCTGGCCGACTGTGTAAGGCGCGGGCTCTGTTATGCGCCGCAGGGGCATTTCATGGCTCCGATGGATGCACTTTTAAGGGACGGAAGCCTCTCCCGGCTGTCAGACCCTGATGAAAATTCCTACTACATCGATCATGGGGAATGGCCCCCCAAAGCTCAGGAGCCGCAGCCTTGTACGAAATCGGAACAAGCGAAACAGGAGGAACCGCACTTTCAAGCGCCAACACCGCCCGACAACGCCAGCCCTACCCAAGACCGCAAAGCGTGGGAGGACGGCAAGAGCCGAGGCCGGGAGTACGGCAGAGCCGAGGCTGAAAGTACGGCGGAGCCGGCCAAACCCATACAAAAACCGGCTGAGTCCAGGCTCTACAGGATCCTGCGTGGTATCAGGAAATCATGGAACTGGCTCATGGATTCATGGGGTCCGGAGGAATTCTACGATAATAACGGCTACAGGCGGGTACGCACTTGTTTCAAGCGCTGGGGCCTGGTCATTACGCTGTTTCTGCTTTCTGTGGCAGGCGCTTCAGGGTATTACCTCATAAAATATCCCTGGCTTATTGAGTATGTCAAAGCCGGGAAAATCCCCAAATGGCAGACGCGGCGTCTTGACGCAGAAATCCACAGGGGAAACAACTGGCGCATCAAATTAGAGTCGCTGCGCTCCATAGGCGGCCTGTACCGGCTGAAGGTGGACATTTACAAGGAAAAAGATTCCGACCGGAAGCTCAGCCGGGTGTCCGTCCATGCGTATAACGGCGATATGCTCAGGCGCTGGGATACGCACCCCGGAGAGAAAGGGGCATCTCTTTACCAGGACAGAATCCTGGAATTCCAGGGTCCGATTTTCCTGCGGGGAGTGAATCTTATTCTTGTAGAGGATTACCGCAGCGACCGGGAACGAGTGACGGTCGCCGATGTCGTGTTTGAGTAAATAATGCGCAGGAAAAGGAGGTGATAACAGAGAGACAGGCTGTAAAAAATTGAAAACCATGGAGGTAAACAGTGTCAGAAAGCGCCGAAGCAGTAAAAGCCGCACAGGAGTTGCCGTCAGCAGCAAAGAGGCTGTTCAACATGAAGGAGTTGTCCGCATACCTGAGCATGCCGAAAGCCACCATATACACATGGGTATGCATGCAGAAGATTCCTCCGGCCTGCGTGGTGCGGATGGGGAGGAGTCTCAGGTTCGAGAAGGCTTTTGTGGACAGATGGGTAAACGAGCTGCGGGGATCGTAACCACGCAGCAGCCCGCAGTGCGCTTGTCTCCCTGCCTGGCTGCCGTTGCTCTCGCCATCGATGCAGGGCCCAGCCGGCAGGGCATGCGCATATGCGGGAATTACTGAAAATAAGTTTCAGGAATTAACGGTAGAAAGACTTGCGGAGGATGCCCAGCTTGGTCAGATACAGCTCCACGGCCTTGCCTATGATCCAGGACTGGCTTCGTTCCTGTTGAACGGAGGCTTTCTTGATGGCGGAATACATTTCAGGCGTTGTGACGAACGATGTGTAAATCGTCTTTTTTCCGCTGTTTTTCATGCGGATAATGATAACACATTTAAAACCTATTGACATATAGCAGGAACTGCTATATACTAAAAGGATAACCATGTCCATATTCAGAAAACAGGGTGTTTACTGGATTGATTATTACGTAGACGGACGGCGAAAGCGGGAGCGCATAGGCTCAAGCCGCAAGCTGGCGCATGAAGTGCTCCATAAGCGCAAAGCGGAGATTGCCGAAGGCAGATTTTTTCCCGAGCGCAGGCAGAAATCCATAACCTTCCGGGAGATGGCCGATAAATATTGGCGGCTCCGCGGGCAGTATTTCCGCTCAAACTCCTGGCGGTATATGCTGCCCAAAATCGTCCAGGCACTGGGAACAAACCCCCTGAGGAACATATCTGTCGCTGATTTGCAGGAGTTTTACAATCAGATGCGGGAACAGACTTCTGTGGCCAACGCCAACCGCTATATGACTCTCATCAGCTCGATTTTCAACTGCGCAGCCGAATGGGGGGATTACTCCGGCAAAAATCCCACATCTAAAATAAAGGACAAACGCGGAGAAAAGCGTCGCCTGCGATATTTATCCAAAGAAGAAATAACACTGTTGCTTTCCGGATGCAACCTTAGAATATATCCCGCAGTGATGTGCGCTCTTTTGACCGGAATGAGAAAGGGGGAAATCCTCGGATTAACGTGGGAAAACGTGAATCTTGAGCATGGTGTCATTTATATCCTACAATCCAAGTCCGGGAAACCGAGAGAGATTCCCATCCCGCCCAAGTTAAGATCGGTTTTCCTGGGATTGCAGGTAAAAAAAGAAGGGAGAGTTTTTGAAATTCCAGAAATAACGCTCAGGAGAGAATTTACCAAAGCGGTAAGAGATGCCGGAATACGTGATTTCAGGTTCCATGATCTCCGGCACACATTTGCAAGCCACTTTATTATGAGCACCAGCAACCTGCCCGTCCTCCAGCAGATTTTGGGGCATGCTTCGGCAGCCATGACTCAAAGATACGCGCATCTGGCAAAAAGCCATTTGGTTGCTGAAATGACCACATTTGATTCTTCCATGCCGGCTGCACAGCCGAACATAAGCGGGAATGGACACCTGCTTCAAATCCCCTCTACATGACCGTTTTAATCCATGTCTCGAAAGAAATAAAAAAATCAGACAAGTCACTACTGTAAAAGCTGATGCAAATTTTTATTGACAAGAATCTTTTGGCGGGTTATAATAATATTAGATATGCCCCCCAAAGGAGTGCCCCAAAAGGGTTCCTGCGGGGTTAATTTTTTTATGGCAGGATTAAACCTCCAAAAAAAACCTTCCATCCCGCGAGTACATGCCTTCTTTGCATAAGCGGGGATGGACACCTGTATGGACACCAGACAATTTCTGAGGCGCGGCTTGGAGTGGAAAACCTTTAAAAAATAAGCCACATCGGGGAGTGGCTCAATGGTAGAGCGCTCGCTTGGGGTGCGAGAGGTTCCGGGTCCGATTCCCGGCTCCCCGAATTTTTTTATGCACTACGTCTATTTTTTAGTAAGCTGTAAAAATAAATTTTCATATGTGGGTGTGGCAAGTGATTTAAAAACCAGGAT